>CAZIQU010000047.1:0-3757 GCA_964541445.1 uncultured Lachnospiraceae bacterium
TCACGGTGGGCGTCGAAACAATGACCAACCATCCGCTTTATAAAAAGAGATCGAAAAAAACCACAAAATTTATGGCTCATGACGAAAATAACGAATGCGGCATCGGCGATACCGTGAAGATCATGGAAACTCGCCCGCTGAGCAAGAATAAGAGATGGCGTCTCGTCGAGATCGTCGAAAAGGCCAAGTAAAAACGGTAAGGAGGAATAAACATTGATCCAGCAGGAATCACGTTTGAGAGTCGCGGACAATACGGGCGCCAAAGAAATACTCGTAATCAAAGTCCTCGGCGGATCCATAAGACGTTACGCTAACGTCGGAGATGTTATTATAGCTACCGTTAAGAGCGCGGCCCCGGGCGGTACAGTGAAGAAGGGCGATGTGGTGCGTGCCGTGGTAGTGCGAACGGTGCACGGAACCAGGCGCGCCGACGGAAGTTATATAAAGTTTGACCAGAACGCTGCCGTTATTATCAGTGCGGACGGACAGCCGAGGGGTACGCGTATTTTCGGGCCGGTGGCTCGTGAACTGAGAGAAAAACAGTTCATGAAAATACTTTCACTGGCACCCGAAGTGCTTTAGGAGGTATCGGAATGCATGTTAAAACAGGCGATACTGTAGTAGTAATATCAGGCGTCAAGGATAAGGAGAAGAACAAGAAGGGTAAGATACTTCGCGTTTATCCCGCGACTCAGCGAGTCGTTGTCGAGGGCGTCAACATGAGAAAGAAACATATGAAACCGACCGGCGAAAACAAGCAGGCCGGCATCATCGACCAGGAAGGCTCGTTGCATGCGTCCAATGTTCTGCTCTTCTGCGAAAAATGCAATAAGGGTGTAAGAACGGGACACAAAATACTTGCCGACGGTACAAAAGTACGTTTCTGCCGCAGCTGCGGTGAAACGTTCGAGAAGTAGGAGGCGCTGCTGTGAGTAGTAGAATGCAGGATTTATACAATGAAAAGGCAGTACCTGCCCTTAAAGAGAAATTTCAGTACAAAAATGTCATGCAGGTACCGAAGCTGGAAAAAATAGTTGTCAACATGCGCTTCGGCGACTGCAAGGACAATACCAAGGCGATGGAATCCGCCGTGCAGGAACTGGCCACCATCACCGGTCAAAAACCGCTGATCACCAAGGCTAAAAAGTCGGTTTCCAACTTCAAGGTTCGTAAAGGCATGGATATCGGCGCCAAAGTAACGCTGCGATCTGACCGTATGTACGAATTTGCCGACCGCTTCATCAATATAGCGGTGCCGCGCATCAGAGACTTTCGCGGTCTGCCGGCTTCTTCGTTTGACGGACGCGGCAATTACGCGGTAGGCGTTAAGGAACAGCTTATTTTCCCGGAAATAAACTATGACAAGATCGACCAGATCAGAGGTATGGACATCGTTTTCGTAACGACCGCGCATACCGACGAGGAAGCCATGATGCTTCTGAAAAATCTGGGTATGCCTTTTGAGGCGGTTTAAGGAGTAGGATATGGCTAAAAAATCGATGATCGAAAAACAAAAACGCGAACCGAAGTTTTCCACCAGGGCATACAACAGATGTAAGATCTGCGGCAGACCTCACGCTTATCTGCGAAAGTACGGTATCTGCAGAATATGCTTCCGGAATCTGGCCTACAACGGCGAGATCCCCGGTGTGAAGAAAGCCAGCTGGTAGGTTAAAACAGTAGAAGGAGGATAAGCATAATGGTTATGACAGATCCGATAGCGGATATGCTTACTAGGATAAGAAACGCCAACAACGCCAAGCATGCGACCGTAACGGTACCTGCTTCCAATCAGAAAAAGGCCATTGCCGGCATTCTTTTGCAGGAAGGCTATATCAAGGATGTGAAGTATGCCGATGACGATTTACAGGGCGTTATCGAAATAACCCTGAAGTACGGCGAAAACGAAAGCCGCGTCATTTCCGGTCTGAAGAGAATATCAAAGCCGGGACTGAGAATATATGCCGGCAAAGACGAAGTGCCGAAGGTACTCAACGGACTGGGTATCGCGATAGTGTCCACATCGAAGGGCATAATGACCGATAAACAGGCAAGAAAAATACATGAAGGCGGAGAAGTTCTCTGCTACGTATGGTAGAGAACGTTAGGGGAGGAAGAAAATGTCAAGAATAGGCAGAGCGCCCATAACGGTTCCCGCCGGAGTCGAAGTAAAAGCCGCTGACGGTTTTGTGACCGTCAAGGGACCGAAGGGTGAACTTAATCAGCATATCAGTCAGAATATGACTGTCGATATCAAGGACGGAGAGATACATGTTTCCCGACCGAATGACGAGAAGGAAAACAGAGCGCTGCACGGTCTGACCCGTAAGCTGATCGCCAATATGGTGACAGGCGTTACAGAAGGCTACACCAAAGCGCTGGAGATCGTCGGCGTCGGTTACAGAGCCTCTAAAAACGGCAATGTGCTCACTTTGAACGTAGGTTATTCGCATCCCGTGGATATGCCGGACCCGGAGGGGATAACTACGGAAGTGGAAAACAACACCAAGATATATGTAAAAGGCATCGACAGACAACTTGTGGGCCAGCATGCGGCCAACATCAAAAAGGTGCGCAAGCCCGAGCCCTACAAAGGCAAAGGCATCAGGTACTCAGGTGAGTACATCAGAATCAAAGAAGGAAAGACCGGTAAAAAGTAAGGAGTGAATGAACAATGATAATTAAACCCGTTAAAAACGATATCAGAGTCAAACGTCACGCTCGCATGCGCATGAACTTATCCGGTACTTCCGTAACGCCGAGACTGAACGTTTTCAGAAGCAATAAGCATATCTATGCACAGATCATAGATGATACGCTCGGTAAAACGCTTGCAGCTTCATCCACAAAGTCATTGAAAGACATAAAAACCACTTCCAACATCGAAGCAGCCAAAGCTGTCGGCAGCGACATCGCCGCCAAAGCCAAGGAAGCCGGCATCAAGAATGTCGTTTTCGACAGAGGCGGATACCTGTATCACGGCCGCGTGAAAGCGCTTGCCGAGGCCGCCAGAGAAGCCGGTTTGGAATTTTAGGGGGGCCAGCAGATGAATACAAGCTATAACAATCCGGCGGATCCGGAATTTAAAGAAAAAGTGGTAACGATCAACAGAGTTGCCAAGACCGTTAAAGGCGGACGAAATATGCGTTTCTCGTGCCTGGTAGTTGTCGGTGACGGCAAAGGCCGCGTGGGTGCGGGCATCGGCAAAGCGATCGAAATACCCGAGGCTATACGCAAGGGCATTGAGGACGCGAAAAAGAATGTGGTCAATGTAGCGCTTACCGGCACAACTATACCGCACAGCATTACCGGTATATTCGGAGCGGGCAAGGTTCTGCTCATGCCGGCTGCCAAAGGTACCGGCGTTATTGCCGGCGGTGCCGTGCGTGCCGTGGTTGAATTGGCCGGCATCCAGGATATAAGAACGAAATCTATCGGCTCTTCCAACGCCAACAACGTGGTAAAAGCTTCCATAGAGGGACTCAAAAACCTGGTAAGTGTCGAAGAAGTAGCCAAGAAACGCGGCAAAAGACCGGAAGAAATACTGGGATAGGAGTGTGAACATAAATGGCAAAAGAGAAACAGCTTAAGATCACACTTACAAAAAGTTTGATATGCAGAAATAAAGACCAGCGTGCAAGCGTTGCCGCTCTGGGCCTGAAGAAGATCGGCCACAGCGTGGTACTCAGCGATACTCCCGCTACTCGCGGCATTATCCAGAAGATCGGCTTCATGCTCAAGGTCGAAGAAATATAGG
>CAZIQU010000047.1:3767-8805 GCA_964541445.1 uncultured Lachnospiraceae bacterium
CTTACAATGAGACTTCATACGCTTAAAGCAACACCGGGCGCCAATACCAAGCCCGTGCGAAAAGGCAGAGGTACAGGTTCGGGTCTCGGTAAGACTGCGGGCAGAGGCCAAACCGGTCAGAACAGCCGTTCCGGCGGCGGTGTGCGCCTCGGTTTCGAAGGCGGTCAGATGCCTCTTACCAGACGCGTACCTAAGAGAGGTTTTTCCAACTACTGGTTCAGAAAAGACGAAAAGGGCGTCAACCTTGAGAGACTCGCGGCTTTTAAGACCGGTGAAACCGTTACTTTAGAAACGCTCAAAGAAAAAAAGATAGTCAATTCCAAAACGGAATATGTAAAAATACTGGGCGGCGGAGAGATCAAGACCGCTTTAACGGTAAAGGGGCTGAAAGTCAGCAAATCGGCCGCTGAAAAGATCGCTGCGGCAGGCGGAAAAGTAGAGGAGAACTGATTATGTTCGAAACCTTCAAAAACGCTTGGAAAATACCCGATCTTCGCAAAAAGATACTGCATACACTGCTGATGCTGATGATATTCAGGCTCGGTTCTTTCGTATTCGTGCCTTACATCAACACCGAAGTGCTGGCCGAGTATATAGCCAATAACAGTATGCTTGGTCTGCTGAATGTAATATCGGGCAACAACTTCAAGTCGTTCTCAATATTTGCGCTCTCGATCACACCATACATTAACGCTTCGATCATAATGAATCTGCTGACGATCGTCATTCCCGGCCTGGAACGCATGAGCAAGGAAGGCGAAGAAGGCAGAAGAAAGATAGCCAAGATCACGCGTTACGCGGCCATGGGTCTGGCGCTTGTTCAGGCGCTGGGCACGACGCTTTCCATGAGCAGCATACTTACGGTCAATACCGTATATGTAAAAATACTTGTCACCGTCGTTATTACGGCCGGTATGGCACTGCTTTTGTGGATAGGTGAGGACATCACCGAAAAAGGTATAGGCAACGGTATATCGCTCATAATTTTTGTCGGTATAATTTCCGCCATACCCGATTCCATCGTCAGTCTTGTTGACGGTGTACAGTCGGGCAGCGTGCCGATATATCTGATACCGGTGATGCTGGTATTCATATTCGTGGTAATCCTCGGCGTTGTGGAAGTGGAGGAAGGCACCCGAAAGATACCGGTGCAATACGCCAAAAGAGTGGTAGGCAGAAAAGTTTACGGCGGACGCAACACGCATTTGCCTTTGAAGGTAAACCAGAGCGGCGTTATACCGATAATATTCGCTTCGGTACTGACGATGTTCCCGTCGACGTTGGCATCGTTTTTCCCGAATTCCAACTGGCTGGCGAAATTCGCGACATTTATGTCGTGGGGTAAAACTTTTCCGACTATCGTTTATGTTATACTGATTATAGCATTTTCGTTCTTCTACACGATGGTCACGTTCAACCCTGTCGATGTGGCGAACAATCTGCAGCAGTACGGCGGCTTTATACCGGGCATAAGACCCGGCAAACCTACGGTGATGTACCTCTCGAAGATAGTAAACCGTCTGACCATCAGCGGCGGCATCTTCCTGGCGATCATCGCCATCATACCGATAATAGTCGGCAATGTAATGGATATAAATATGCAGTTCGGCGGCACCAGCCTGCTGATTATGGTAGGCGTGGCTCTGGAAATACAGAAGACGCTTGAACAGCAAATGATGATGAGAAACTATAAAGGTTTTCTCAAATAGGAAAGAGGTAAGTTGAATGAATATCGTTCTACTCGGTCCTCCGGGGGCAGGTAAAGGTACGCAGGCGGAAAAGATCGTCGACCGTTATCACATCGTGCATATTTCTACCGGCGATATATTCAGACAGAACCTCAAGGATAAAACGCCTCTGGGGCTCAAGGCCAAGGAGTATATGGAGAAGGGCGCACTTGTGCCCGATGATGTGACCGTGGCTATGGTCAAGGACAGACTTTTGCAGTCTGACTGTGCAGCCGGATATATGCTTGACGGATTCCCGCGCACGATAGCTCAGGCTGATGCGTTGGAAGCCTGCGGCGAAAAGATTGACTGCGCTTTGGCGATAACCGCCGATTACGACGAGCTTACCGACCGTATCACCGGCCGCAGGGTCTGCCGCGATTGCGGCGCCGTATACCATGTGCGTAATCTTCCGCCTCAGGCAGAGGGTATATGCGACAAGTGCGGCGGTGAGCTTTATCAGCGCGAAGACGACAAAGCGGAAACAGTGCAGAAAAGACTCGGCGAATATGACGAGAAAACGCTGCCGCTTACCGTATATTACTCAAACAAAGGGATTCTCAAACAGGTGAACGGAAGCAAGCCGATAGCCGATACGACTGCCGATGTGTACGCGGTCCTCGATGAGTTTAAATAGGCGATTGCCATGATCATCATCAAAACCGATGAGGAAGTTGAGCTTATGGCGGCGGCCGGCAAGGTCACCGCGACGGCGCTGGAGGCGGTAAAAAAAGCCGTAAGACCCGGCGTCAGCACCTATGAGCTGGACAAGATAGCGTACGACTCGATATGCTCGCAGAACGCCAAGCCGGCGTTCCTCAATTACGGGGGCTTCCCGGGCAGTATATGCACTTCGCTGAACAGTGAGGTTGTACACGGCATCCCGAGCAAGCATGTTATTCTGAAAAGCGGCGATATCGTCAGTATTGATATCGGCGCGGTTTACAAGGGCTATGTCGGCGACATGGGCGATACCGTTGCAGTCGGCGAAATAAGCGACACGGCAGCAAAGCTCATAGAGGCCGCCCGCAAGTCGTTTTACACCGGGCTGGAATATGCCAAAGAAGGCTGCCGGCTTTCCGATATATCGCACGCGGTGCAGAGCTGCGCCGAAAGCTACGGATTCTCCGTAGTACGCGATTATGTCGGCCACGGAGTAGGCCATGAGATGCATGAGGATCCGAGCGTGCCGAATTACGGGCAGCCCGGACACGGCGTACGGCTGAGAAAAGGTCTTGTTATCGCCATAGAGCCGATGATCAACGAAGGCGTCTTCGATGTGGAGCTGTGCGATGATAACTGGACCGTATGCACCGCAGACGGGAAACTTTCCGCTTATTATGAACATACCGTAGCGATCACGGACGGGCAGCCCCGTATCCTGACGCTGGTATAGGAGGGAAACTGTATTGAGTAAAAGCGATTATATCGAGGTGGAGGGTATAGTTACCGAGGCTTTGCCGAATACGACCTTCAAGGTGAAACTGAAGAACGGCTATATCGTGACCGCCCATATATCAGGCAAACTCAGGATGAATTACATTAAGATATTGCCCGGCGACAAGGTTACTATGGAGCTTTCCACGTACGATCCTACCAAGGGCAGGATTATATGGCGTGAAAAAGGAAGATAAAACAGGAGGAAACCGAAATGAAGGTAAGACCCAGTGTTAAGCCTATGTGCGAGAAGTGCAAGGTCATCAAGAGACACGGCAAGGTAATGGTGATATGTCCCAATCCCAAGCATAAACAGAGACAGGGATAAAGACCGGTATGACAATAAAGGGAAAACGCGGCTGAAGTTTTACTTGTTTTTCCTATTATCATATATTATTATAAACATAATCTGAACATTTAGTTATCATACGGAGGTAAAAGTACAATGGCGAGAATTGCCGGCGTAGATCTGCCTAACGAAAAGCGAGTCGAAATAGGTTTAACCTATATATACGGTATCGGAAGAGTTCTTTCCAACAAAATAGTTTCCGAAGCCGGCGTCGATCCGAATACCAGAGTCAGAGATCTTACCGAAGCGGAGATCAATAAGCTTCGTTCGATCATCGACAATGAATATACCGTCGAAGGCGATCTTAAGAGAGAGACAGCGCTCAATATCAAGAGACTGATGGAAATCGGCTGTTACAGAGGCATAAGGCACCGCAGAGGTCTGCCCGTTCGAGGACAGAACACCAAGACGAATGCCAGAACCAGAAAAGGTCCCAAGAAGACTGTCGGCAGAAAGGCTAAAGCTTAGTCCTTTCGGCTAAGGAGGAATCAGATGGCTGCAAAACAGGTAGTTAAGAGCAGAAAGAAAAAAGTCAAGAAGAATATAGAGAAGGGCTGCGCGCATATCAGCGCTTCCTTCAACAACACGATTGTTACTTTGTCGGATACGGAAGGTAATGTACTCAGTTGGTGCAGTGCCGGCGAACTGGGCTTTAAGGGTTCCCGTAAGTCGACGCCGTATGCCGCTCAGGCCGCAGCAACGGAAGCTGCCAAAAGAGCGATGGAGCATGGGCTGAAAACGGTTGATGTGTTCGTCAAGGGCCCGGGCAGCGGCAGAGAGTCCGCCATAAGGGCGCTGGCCGTGGTAGGTCTTACCGTCACATCGATAAAAGACGTAACTCCGATACCGCACAACGGCTGCAGACCGCCGAAAAGAAGAAGAGTATAATCATCTTCGGGCGAATTAGAGACATGATTATTACGGAGGTAAACATTTAACATGGCCAGATATACAGATGCATCGTGCCGACTGTGCCGCAGAGAGCAGGAAAAGCTCTTTCTTAAGGGCTCAAGATGCTATACCGAAAAATGTGCGATGAACGGAAGACATAAGAATACTCCCGGCCAGCACGGTAAAACCATCGGCAAACAGAGCGAGTACGGAATGCAGTTGAGAGAGAAGCAGAAGGTCAAGAGGGTCTACGGCGTGATGGAAAACCAGTTTCATCATTATTTTGAGATCGCCGAGAGAAAGCCGGGCGTTACCGGTGAAAACCTGCTGATTCTGCTGGAGTCCCGCTTGGACAATATAGTATTCAGAATGGGCTTTGCCTCTTCCCGCAAGGAAGCCAGACAGCTCGTGCTGCATAACCACTTTACGGTAGACGGTAAGAAGATAAATATTCCTTCTTACATTCTTAAGGCGGGTCAAACGATAGCGGTTAAGTCCGCTTCCAAAAAATCGGAAAAATTCAAGGCACTTGCGGACGCGAATTCCGGACGTACCGTTCCGGATTATCTCAGCGTTGATTTTGAGAAATTTACCGGAACACTTCTGAACCTGCCTACGAGGGCCAATATAGATA
>CAZIQU010000048.1:0-8791 GCA_964541445.1 uncultured Lachnospiraceae bacterium
TCGCGAAACGAAAAAAAATCCGCAGTGCCGGCTTTACACGGCAAGCATCGCCGCGATCATCGGCGGCGCCGTCGGCAATATGATCGACCGCTTCGCTTACGGCTATGTGATCGACTTCGTCGACTTCCGCCTGATCAATTTCGCGGTCTTCAACATCGCCGACGCTTTTCTGACGGTGGCCACAGTGGTACTGTGCGCCTGTATACTTTTCGATAAGAGGATACAGCTTTAATGGAAACTTCTCCGCAAAAACTTACCGTAGTCAGCCCCTACGAACCGGCGGGCGACCAGCCGGAAGCCATAGAGAAACTGGCCCGCGGTATCATATCCGGGCTGCGCGCCCAAACGCTGCTGGGCGTTACCGGCTCGGGCAAAACGTATGCGATGGCAAAGATCATCGAAAAAGTGCAGAAGCCGACGCTGGTTTTGGCGCACAACAAAACCTTGGCCGGGCAGCTGGCAAACGAGTTCCGCAGCTTTTTCCCGAATAATGCCGTGGAATATTTCGTATCATACTACGATTATTATCAGCCGGAAGCCTATGTGCCGGGACAGGATCTGTACATCGAGAAAGATTCCGACATCAACGACGATATCGACAAGCTGAGGCATTCGGCGACGGCGGCGCTTTCCGAGCGCCGCGATGTTATCATCGTTGCCAGTGTCAGCTGCATCTACGGACTGGGCAGCCCGATAGATTATGAAAACATGGTGCTTTCACTGCGGCCCGGCATGATAAAAGAACGCGATGAGATCATCCGCAAGCTGATAGATATACAGTACACACGCGACGATATCGACTTCCACCGCGGCACCTTTCGCGTCAAAGGCGATACTATTGAGATATTTCCGGCTTCGGCGGGAGATTACGCCATCCGCGTGGAGCTTTACGGCAACGAGATCGACCGCATAAGCGAAATAAACCCGATAACCGGCAAAGCCGATTTTCTGCGCAGCCATGTAAGCATCTTTCCCGCTTCGCATTATGTCACTTCGCCGGAAAAGCTTGAACGGGCTATCGCCACGATCCAACAGGAGCTTGAGGAAACCGTAAACAGGTTCAAAAGCGAAAACAAACTGGTCGAGGCGCAGCGTATAACGCAGCGTACCAATTATGACATAGAAATGCTGCGCGAGCTGAATTACTGCAAGGGCATCGAGAATTATACGCGGCATATAAACGGCAGCGCCCCCGGGAGCGCACCGTATACCTGATGGATTACTTTCCCGATGACTTTCTCATGTTCATCGACGAGTCGCATGTAACGCTGCCGCAGGTAAGGGGTATGTTCGGCGGCGATCACTCGCGCAAGCAAAACCTGATAGATTACGGCTTCCGCCTGCCCTCTGCCTACGACAACCGCCCGCTTAATTTTACTGAATTTGAGAAAAAGATAAATCAGGTAGTATTCGTTTCCGCCACCCCCGGCGAATACGAGGCCGAGCACAGTCAGGCCACGGCGGAGCTTATCGTCAGGCCTACCGGTCTGCTCGACCCGCCCATCAGCATCGTGCCTACCAAAGGACAGATTGAGCATCTCATCGGCGAGATCCACCGGGAAATAGATAAGGGCTTTAGGGTTCTGGTCACTACGCTGACCAAGCGCATGGCCGAGGACCTCTCAAAATATCTGGCGCAGGCGGCCGTCGCCGCGGAGTATCTGCATTCGGATATCGACACCGTCGAGCGCATGAAGATCATCAACGATCTGCGCAGCGGCGTATTTGATGTGCTGGTAGGCATAAACCTGCTGCGTGAGGGACTGGATATACCTGAAGTGAGCCTCGTAGCCATACTCGACGCCGACAAGGAGGGTTTCCTGCGCAGCGCCACCTCGTTGGTGCAGACAGTGGGCCGGGCGGCGCGCAACGCCGAAGGCCACGTGATAATGTACGCCGATACCGTCACGGCCTCTATGCAGTATGCCATAGATGAAACCGAGCGCCGCCGCGCCAAACAGCAGGCTTACAATGAGGCGCATCACATCGTGCCGCAAAGCATTCAAAAGGATATACGCGTCGGCTTTGAAGCTGCCATCGCCATGGAAGACGCCGCCGTCTACGGCAAGGGTAAGACCAAGGGCCGCGGCAAGCTGCCCAAGACTGCTCCGGTTACGGAGGTAAGTAAGATGATAGAGTCTTTGGAGCAGGAAATGCGTCAGGCGTCGAAGGAACTTGATTTTGAGCGGGCCATGGTTCTGCGCGACCGCATCAAATTGCTGAAAAAGCAAACGGAGGAATAATTGCCTTATAAAATTACAGCGGTCTGCGCCTTCGGGCTGGAGAGCGAGCTTAAATACGAAATAAGAAAACTCGGTTATGACATCGACGCCGTCACCGACGGCGCTGTCACCGTAAAAGGCGAGCTGCGGGACGCGGCTGTACTTAACCTGTGGCTGCGCTGCGCCAACCGTGTGCTGATAGAGATAGCCACGGGCGAAGCCAAAACCTTTGATGAGCTTTTTTCCTTTACGGAAAGCATTGTCTGGGAAGATTATCTGCCCGATGACGCTGCCTTTGATGTCACGCGCATCAGCTGTGTCAAAAGTCAGCTGCTTGCTAAAAGGGACTGTCAGAAGATCGTCAAAAAAGCGATAGTGGAAAGGCTCAAACGGGTACGCCGCCTCAGAGAGCTGCCCGAATCCGGCGCTTACTATCCGCTGACAGTCAGCATAAAGAACGACACCGTTCGTGTATATCTCGATACGAGCGGCGAAAGCCTGCACAGGCGCGGTTACCGCACAGCCGCCGGCGGCGCGCCGCTTAAAGAAACATTAGCCGCCGGCATACTCATGCTGTCGCGCTACGACAGCCGGCAGGAATTTGCCGATTTCATGTGCGGTTCCGGCACACTGGTGATTGAAGCGGCGATGATGGCGGCCAACATCGCGCCCGGGCTGAAAAGAAGCTTTGCCATGGAAAAATGGGCGCTGAGCAGCGATTTGGGCATGGACGAGCTGCGTAATGAGGCAGCGGCGGCGCGCGTAATACCGCCGGCGCGCATTTTGGGCTCAGATATCGACGGCGCGGTAGTAGCCCGTGCTCACGGCAACGCCGCCCGCGCCGGAGTTGATGATATCTGCTTTTTTCAAAAGCTCGATATGCGCGAATTTTCCTCGAAGAAAAACGGCGGGCTGATCGCGGTCAATCCCCCGTACGGCGAGCGCATCGGCCGCAGCAAAAATATCGCCGGGCTCTACGCCGACATGCACACGGTATGGCAAAAGCTGGAAAACCGACGCTTGGCGGTACTGTGCGGCAATCCTGATTTTCAAAGGGAATTCGGCGAAAAAGCAACAGCCAACCGCAAGCTCTATAACGGCGAGCTGCTCACTTATCTTTATATGTATGCGCCCTATCAAGACATGCCGGGCAAAAATAAAAAGAACGGCTGAGCCGCGGTGCGAAAACGCGGCTTGCCGTTTTGATAAAAACTCCCGCTGTGATACCCTGCGTAAGAGCGCACGGCCGCAGCGGGAGTTTTTGGAATTAAATAATATGCAGATAACCGCGCATACCGGCATACAAAAACGCTGCGGCAAACGCGGCAATACAGACAAGCGCCATGAGCAGAACGGCGCCGCCGTCGATCTTGAGCTCTTCGCCGCGCTGATGAGCTTTTGCATTGCCGATGAGCACCTCCGCGCCCAGGGAGATAAGCAGCAAAGGCCAAAACGATACGACCAACCGAAGGTCAAAGCCGGGTATCGCCGTATACAGCGCGAACAACGCGCCGACCGCTGTCAGAAAAACGCCCAAAGTAACGCTGCCGACTCTTCTAGTTTTCACTGTTTTCCGCCTCTCTCCCCTCAGCATCCGGGACGGCGTCACACGCCGTTTTCGCGGAGCATATTTCCTGTTTTTTACGCTTTATCAGGCGCAGACCGCAGTAAATAATGAGCGCACTCAAAGCAATACGGGGCAGATAATACCAGAAGTTCTCCAATATCGCAAAGAGCGTATCCGTCAGCACGAATAAGTGCGATACGATGCGGCTGATATTTCGCAGCAGCAGCCATACGCCTAAAACCACAACCGCAACTCCGCAGTAATACCCGCTGCGGCTGCCGGTAAATACCCGCGCCAGTTCACGGCTGCCGGTAAAGTCCGCAAAGAAATAATCATCATTCAACGCGGCAAAATCCTCCGGTGAGGCGCCGTTGCGGTTTATACCGTCGAAAAACGAGTATGCCTCAACCACCGCGAGCAGCACCAGCAACGCGGCATCTGTCTGGTAAGCGAGAAACGATACTGCGGCTGCCGCCAGCATCAGCGAAGCACCCCTTTGCATAAACCCCATATACATCTGCGAAGCGCCCGGGATCAGCGCGAACAGAAAGTTTAAAAATTTATTTTTTTGTCTTTTCATTTTTTTATAATCTCCTGCATTCTGTAATCAGCGAAGCTCTCATCGAGACTCTGTTTATAGCCACCCACGGCATCGGTCAAACTGTACCATGCTCCGTCTAACGCCGCTTTGCGCTTTGCCGCTGCCTCGGCGGTCATGGCGGGCGAGAAAAGCATCAGCACGGCGGCGGCCGCCGCGGCGGCAACCTTTATATCGTAAAAGACCATCTGCCGGCGCGATTCACGCTCTCTGATGAGTACGGCGATATCGGCGGCCAGCGACGGCGGCGCACAAAAGGTATCGGCTTCACATATAAGCGCCGCGTATTTATCCGCGCATACGCAGCAGCCGCCGATATGCTCCATACAGGCCTCGGCCTGCCGACGCGTAAGCGTGCCTTCATGCAAAGCCTTCAGAGTATCATCATCGGGATGAATGCCGCTGCAATCACTGTAATTCATTACCGTACTCCTTTCTCAGCCGCGCGCCGATCTTCGCCCGGGCCCGGGCAATGTGCGTCTGAACGGTCTTGATATTGATATTCTTCTCTTTCGCGTATTCCGCCGCTGTTTTATCCTCGAGATAATGGGCGCGCGCAGCGCTGCGGTACGGTTCTTTAAGGCCGTCTATCACTGTCACCAATAAAACGTGCAGTTCCTCTTCCTCATAACGCTGCTGTATGTTATCGCCGCCGGGTATGCTCTCATCGATCTCATCGCTGCACCGGGAAACATTGTAAGTACGTGAGCGAAAATAATCGCGGCATTTATTGGCGGCAATGGTAGTGAGCCAGCCCCTGATATTATCGTCCCGAAAATCGTCCAGATGGCGAAAAGCGGCGACAAATGTCTCCTGCGTAAGATCTTCGCTGATGAAACGATCGCTGGTAAAGGAATAACATACTCCGAATATCAGGCGTGAATAATCTTTTACAGCAGCCTCAAATTCATCGCGTCGAATAATTACCACCTGCCCTGTCTGATAAATGCCGCGCAGCGCCGGCGCGAAGATCGCCGCCGGCCTTCTGGCGTACCTGATACATATTTTGCCGCCGTGAACGCTCTCGCCGATACAAAATATCTGGCGGTGTTCATATATACAAACGATTATATAACAGTGAAGTCTTCATTGTTTGGCAAAATTTATTTTAATTGTTATAATCGTATTAATAAAATACACGGCGGACGAAAACATGGAATATACGATCAAAAAGGGAATTATAAATTACTTTAAGATATACGACGATATTGCCGCCATCGATGCGGCGGTATTCAGCGACGATATGTGCGGTACATTTAAAAACGAGCTTTCGCGTTACTTAAAATATCCGCGGGAATTTGTCATTCTTTATGCGGACGGCAAAGCCGTAGCCTATATACAGTATTTCCCCGTTACCGACAGCTATGCCGCGAAGATCTATGCCGACAACCGTATCCATGATGATGATATTACCGCAAAAGATCTCAATCGGCTGAAAAAAGATAATTTCAGCCATATCTATTTGCTGCCCGACTATTGGGGCGGCGAAGCCATGAAGATACTGGGGAAAGCTTTTTCGGAAGAGCTGATCAGGCTGCATAGCGCCGGTTATTATATACGCGATATTATCTCGACGGCCATTTCAGATAAGGGACGCAGCACGCTGAGCGCCTTCGGGCTGAAAGACATCAAAACGCTTGAGGGCGGTTACAGCCTTTATGCCGGCAGCATGGCGGATTTTATCAGCGCTTACGAAATCAAAAAATAAAAAACAGGATATAAACGATGAAAACCGACCGAAAATACCGTGCCGATTATTATTTTAATGTACCTTATGTAATCAAAGATGCTGCCCTGCTGCAAAACAAAACAGCAGCTGCCGAAACCGGCGACGAACCGACGGCACACACATATCTGGAAATGCTGGATACCGTTTTCAGCTACGAATGCGTAGACAGCGTATGCAGCAAGATCGCCCGCGCTTACATAGGCAAATTTAAGCTCAGCTGCCAGTCGGATTCCTCCGTACATAAAAAAGAAAATGCCGCCGCTGAGGTGTACGCTTTTGTCAGCTTCAGTCTTTCCACCGGGCTGGCATTTGTTACCCTGGCCGCCCCCGATACCCATATGGCGCTGGAATTCATGACGGAGGAATTCTACCGAGGCAACGGCGTCTTCGACACCGAACACGGCAGCATACCGGTTGATGCTTATATGCGCGACAATTACGGCTTGGCGCGCTGCGGCAACATGAAAAATCTTCTCTGTCTCAGCGCCGAGCCGGAGGATAGAATGGAGCTGTTGTACTATACCGCCGCCGAGGAATACGGCACGCAGGATGTAGACACCATGCTCAAGCCCAACGATATGCTCAAGCTGAGGGATATCAGCCAGTATGAGTCGTGCGATATATATGTTAACGAACCGGAGGTAGTAGCGGTACTGCATGATTTTTCCGACGACTACCGCGAACGCGCTTACTACGAGGCGCTGATACAGCAGATCATCGAGATGATGCTGCTGAAGATAACGGCGGTAACCCGCATGAACAGGCGCGTGGTAGATGAGCTGGAGAAAAACGGCAGCCCCTCCATAAGTCTTATCGAGGAGCTGAACACCCAATTCGCGCAGACTATACGCTTCTGGGATACAGACAATTTCGTTTATCTTTCTACCCGCAATCTGGCTGCGGAAATATCGGCTGCTTTTAAAATTGACGCCGTCATGCAGACCTACGATCGCAATCAGACCTTTCTCGAGCATTTGATCAATATCCGCTCCGTACAGGCGGAGGAAAAAGAATCGAAAATACTGAACTTTCTGGCTATCGCGCTCACAGGGCTGCAGTGCGTACCGATTATATATCAGATAGCGGCGTATTTGCTTACCGGCAGTATTACCTTAGAGCAGGTCTTTTCAACCTTTATCACCTTCGGCTTTACCGGTGTGATCTGCCTGCTGCTTATCATACTGCTTAAACGCGGCAAACGCAGAAACCGCGAGCGTTAAACGCCGCGCGGCGCGACAAAAAACAGGCGTTCCGCTTGTTTTCCGAGTTACGGGAAAACGCGGCGCCTGCTTTTATTTTGCGCTGTAATATTTACAGTTGCTTACTTCAGCTTCAGCCCGTCCTTAAAAGCATTGCCGACCTTCGCGCCGAGCCTGATATAAGCATGGTTCACCGGGTCGAAGGTGATCGGCTGCAGCTTATCAGGGTCGATATTGCCGTCAGAGCCGAGTACGCTTTCATCGGCGCTGACATTTACTATCTCACCCACCATCCGACAGCTCTCGGCATCGTAGCTCACCAGTCGGCATTCAACCGCCATAGCCAGCTCGGCGATGAGCGGCGCGTTGACAAACGCGGACTTGACGGCATGAAAGCCCGCCTTGGCAAGCTTATCGGCGACATTATTCCCCGATTCAACGCCCAAATAATCACATTCGGTCACATGAGCGGCATCGGCCATGCTGACAGTAAAAGCGCCGCTCGCCAAAATATTTTTCACGGTCTTATGACCCGGGCTCAGGCATAACGATATCTGCGTATTATCGCTTATGCCGCCCCAGGCGGCGTTCATCGCGTCCGGAGAACCGTCATTGCCGTAAGCGGCAATGATAAATACCGGCTGCGGATACGTGTAGGGCTTTGCCCCAAAATTCTTTCGCATAACATATACCTCCTGCGAAATCAATTTACGATCATTATCATTATACCACACCGCCGACGAAAGCTTACATATATTCACGGTCGGCTTCCGGCTTTGGCGGTTTCAATAAGTCCGTCGTCCGCCGCAGCGTGAGCAGTCACCGCCGCATGAGCCGCAGCCGCCGCCAGTGCGTGAAAACATA
Source organism: uncultured Lachnospiraceae bacterium (assembly GCA_964541445.1). Classification (GTDB taxonomy): domain Bacteria; phylum Bacillota; class Clostridia; order Eubacteriales; family Anaerofustaceae; genus CAZIQU01. The sequence continues at coordinate 8,180 of CAZIQU010000048.1, forward strand.
CGGCGCAGCGCCGCCGCCAAGGCTAAAGCAACGGCAAGCAAAATAACTATATCCAAAAACTTCACAGTATAAGACCTCCCAATGTGTAAACGGCATAAGCCGCCAGCCAGGCCACGGCGCACTGCAAAGTTACCACCAGAGCCGCGTAACCGCCGCTGCCCAGCTCACGCTTGATAACGGCGACCGCAGCGATACACGGAGTGTAAAGCAGCGTGAACACCAGAAAGCTGACTGCCGAAAGCGGCGTAAAGAGCGCGCCGAGCGCCGCCGTCAGCCCGGAGGCATCGGTATAAAGAAGCACGCCCATAGTACTCACCACTGCTTCTTTGGCGGAAAATCCGCTGATGAGCGCGGTAGCGATGCGCCAATCGTCAAAACCAAGCGGCTTAAATATCGGTTTAATAAACGAACCGATAGCCGCGAGCAGGCTGGCGGCGTTATCGTCTACCGGGTTGAGCCGTGTATCAAATGTTTCCAAAAACCAAATAACTACCGTGGCGACCAGTATGACCGAAAATGCTCGCTGAATAAAATCTTTGGCCTTGTTCCACAAAAGCAGCCCCACATTTTTGGGAGACGGCAGACGGTAGTCGGGCAGCTCCATCACAAAGG
>CAZIQU010000049.1:0-8648 GCA_964541445.1 uncultured Lachnospiraceae bacterium
TAAATATCGATATAACGCTCTAAGCCACACGGCAGGTCTAGACGCATTTTATCAAGCGCGCTTATCACTGCGGCTGCCAGCCGCGCCCGGCAGAAGCCGTGAGCGGCGTAAAGCGCCAGAGATGAAGCCGAGGCCGACAATTCTGCGGGAAAGTCGGCTTTTTTTTCGTTCACGTTAAGACCGATACCGATTATGATGTATCCGTCGCAGGCCGCGGCACCGACATACATCTCGGTAAGAATACCGCCTATCTTCTTTTGACCGAGGATAATATCGTTGACCCATTTTACGCCGGGACGGAAGCCGCAGGCGGATTCGACCGCGTCGATAACGGCGACAGCCGCGCAGGCGGTAAACGACGGCACGGCGGAGGAAAAGCCCTGCGTGCGGAAAAGAACCGACATATAAAGGCCGCCCTGCGGCGACAAAAAACTGCGGCCTGCCCTTCCCCGTCCGTGTGTCTGTTCTTCGGCAATAACCACCTGTCCGTCCGGCGCGCCGGCCTCCGCCAGAGCGCGCAACTCATCATTAGTGGAGGCTGCGGAGGCAAGACAAAGTACGGTTTCTACTCTTTTCGCAGGCAAAAGCGCGCGCAGGGCATTCGCAATCACGGCATCGCTATTCTCTGCTGCCGCAGCTTGCTCGTCCGCAGCCGCACCGTTTTCGTCAGCGTACTCATTGTATGAAATGCTTCTTCTCTCCATTTGTTTTTATTATAACTTTCATTCGTCAGATTGTAAACACGGCACCGCTACTAAATTACCGCAGACCACGGCATTATACTCGCTGCACCACCCCTAAGACAATAAAAGACCGCAGCGATCTCTTATGATCCCGCGGTCATGTCGGTATTTTCACGATGACAAATGATGTGCGTAAAGCTACTGCTCGATAATATTTTTCAGAACGGCGAAGACAACCGTGCGGTAATCGTTCTCACCGCCCCTGCAGGTAGAAAGCATAATCACTTTATCGTCAGCACACAACGCAGTGTCATTAGCGAGAGTGTTTTTTTCAGTCAAGCTGTTCAGCCATGATTGAAAGGCTTCATCGTCGGCAAAATCGACCGTATAGCTTTCATCGGCAGCGATCGCCTCATACACGGAAAAAACCTCATAGACCATCACCTTACCCTGAATATAAATATCTATCTCTCGGTGATTTTCAAAAAAGTTCCGATCGAAATATTTTTTCAGCGTTCCGAACATGCTGCCGTCATTCATTCGGTGACCGTATATAATCGTATTTTTGCCGCTCCAGTCCTCGCGGCACCGATAATCGGCGAAGAGCGTACCTGCATATAGATAGTCGCCTTGAAATGAGGTATGAATATATTCCTCGTAATCAGAGGCATAGACAACGGGATAAGAAATATCCGTGTCCGGAATATCCAGCCAGCCGATATAGTCGTTATTCATCTCCTCAAGCGCCGCATAATCCACTTGCAGCCGTGCGCTTTCCGTATCAGCTTCCCCGCTGCCCGGTTCTGCCGTGCTGACCGCGGCATCGGCTATTTTACGGTTCTCGTCACGCGCTTTTTTGTACTCGGCATATATCGAAACAACCTTATATACGCTGAAAGCGCAGATAACAAGCAAAACAATTATCGCAGCAGTCAATAAACGCTGCCGCTTTCCCTTTTTTTTCGAACCTCTGCTCAAAACACAACGCTCCCGAAAGTAAAAATCATGTTGAATTGTCCGTCAGAACTGCATTACATACCAACAAAGTTCTGCTGACGACATAATATCATTACGAAACACACACCGCTTGAGTACCAATCATATCGTCATGGCCGATTATTTCGGCAAATGGGTAAACCGCCGGCGCTGATATCAAAAGATTACTTTTTTTACTGATTTATCTCCGTTACGGTTATCAATGCGCCGGCTACGCCGCCCACGGACGCACTCATAGATGAGAAATCAAACACACGCTGACATATACTATATTCAGCTGATTCACCCGGCGACAGCGGTTCCTCAGAAAAATCGGCGGTCACGGGCAATTCTTTTACAACATAGCCGTTATAATCGAGAAACTGTACTTTGCATGTTACGTTCGTTATCGGGGCGCTGCTTTTATTGGTAAAACGCAGCACGATGCAAGCATCCAGCCAACGCCTGTCATCAGTCGCCTCCGTATTAACGGAAACAAGCTCACAAAGAATGCTTTGCGCGAGTGTTTCTTCCGCATACTCTACCGGGGCGCTCTCATACTGCGCAGCGTTTATCTGCGCCTGCTCCCAACCGTCGGCCGCAACAGAGCGAAACAGCTGCCAAAAGTCGCCGTCATTCTCAATGATATAATTCTGACCGCCCTCATGCAGAGCGCCGTTTTCAAAACCGACGGAATAACTTACTCCATCCGCTGTGACAAACCCCATGCTGTGATAGCCGTCGGTGGAGGAAATGTTTGTTTTTGCCGTAACCCGAATCGCGCACAAGGCTTCCGCCATCTCCTGCATCAGCGCCTTATCCGTCACGATCGCCACGGGATATTGCTGATCGAGGCAAACCGTCATATACTCCGCAGAGCTTTCGGAAAATGCCTCAAAAAAGCCCTGAGTTTTATCATCAAGCACACCGATAAGCGTTCCCTCAATAGGCTCACGTTTTTCTCCGGGTATAGAGCTGCTGCCTTTTGCCGAGCATCCGCAAAGGCAAAAGGTCATTATTGCCGCAATCAACAAAATTGAAATAAGTTGCTTCATATCGCACCCCTTTTTTTATGTTGCCTGATTATAGATAAAGCAGCCGTTCTGATAATTGACATATTTTCAGTAAATAACGAAAAAATGAATATTGAAAAGTGAATATTGCGTGCTGAAACGCTTACGGTTTGCGTTTATATTTCTCGATTATTCATTCTTCGATATTCATTATAAACTGAGCGCTGCGCTCAGCAAAATGTTTCTGGTGGAGCCGGGGGGAGTCGAACCCCCGTCCGAAAATACCTCCGCGGGACTTTCTCCGGGTGCATTGCTTCGCTCGTTTTTAGCGGCCTGCAAGTGCGAAACACAGAGCTTGCATACCGCGATCCTTTTTATACTGCCGGCTTAAAGGCGTGAGCCGACAGGAGCCTGCGTTCTGTTAACGCACCGAAGAGTCCGAGCAGGAGCGTCTCAGCGACACGATGCTGCAACTAAGCAGCAAAAGCAAAATTGTTGTTGTCTTTTGCGTTTAAGTTTAATTTGCCCATTTTAAAGATATTAGGCTTTATCTACCCGCTTATCCGGTTTTGATATCCCCGTCGAAACCTTTACGGCCCCTTATTGATTTTTGAGCGCGCGCTCTATTCGGCGTTTGGCGTCCTTCTGCGCGCTCGTATCGCGTTTATCGTAGAGCTTTTTGCCCTTAGCGACCGCCAAATCCATTTTAACATAAGCCCCGGAAAAATGCAAATCGAGCGGCACCAGCGTAAAGCCTTCCTTTTGGGAATTCTCTTTAAGCTTGCGTATTTCCCGCTTGTTGAGCAGCAGCTTTTTGTGCCGCAGAGGATCGCGGTTATAAATGTTGCCGTGCTCATAAGGGCTGATGTGCATATTTTCCACAAACACTTCGCCGCCTTTTATATAGGCATAGCTGTCCTTAAGGTTCACTCGGCCGGCTCTGATCGACTTGACCTCTGTGCCGAACAAAACAACGCCCGCTTCATATACTTCCTCCACAAAATAATCGTGGTAAGCGGTCTTGTTTTTGGCGATAACTTTTTTCTCGACACTCTTTGCCATTCCTATGCCTGCCTGTTAAAATGCGTTGTTATTATAGCCGCAGCAACATTCGCTTGTCAAGCGATACCGGAACCGGCAGCATTATAATCGGGTTAAAAATTCAATGTATCTTCTATTTCACTCAACCGCGGTAAATTTTCGTCCTTCTCGGTCATGATGACCTGAGGTACTTTTTCCAGCGGCCAGATTACGCCTACCTGCTCGTCACGCCAGTTGATGCCGCCGTCCGCTTCTTTATGGTAGCGGCCGGAGCATTTATATGTAAAATACACCTCATCGGAAAGCGCCAGATAACCGTGCGCGAAGCCGGCCGGAATATAAACCATATTTCTTTTTTTATCATCAAGATAAACGCCGATCCACTTTTTGTAAGTGGGAGAATTGCGGCGCAGATCGACGGCCACATCAAAAGCCTCTCCCTTTATGACCCGCACCAGCTTGGCCTGCGGCTCTACACTCTGGAAATGCAGCCCGCGCAGTACCCCCCTATGTGAATACGACTCGTCGACCTCGCTTATCTGCATCATGATACCCAAAGATTCTAGAAAACCCGCTTCGAAATCCTTAAGAAAATAGCCGCGATTGTCTTCCGCGACAAAAGGCGTAAGCTCATACACGCCCTTTATAGCCAGCTCGGCGGCGCTGAAAGATGTGTTCATTTTTATATACACTCCCTGATCCATTCGGCGGTTTCTTTAACACCGTCGGCGAATGAGTATGCCGGAATAAAACCGGTATCGTTCTTTACGGCCTCAATATCAAAAGCCTCCGAGTAATCGAGGCTGCGTCCCTCGTACGGTATCAAACCGATACCCAGTTCGCGCCCGGGCGCGACGACATCGCCGATAATATGCAGATAGTTTTTCAGCGGCTGCGGCGACAGACTGCCCAGATAATAATTACGGTTATTTTTGCCCTTATCGGCTATTTCTATAAAAGCGCGGGCCGCATCCTTGATATAGATAAAATCATACATCTGCTCTCCGGCGGTAAACGCGGTCTTTTCATTGCGCAAAAGCTTTCTTATGGCAGTATTCACCAGCCGCGGTGAGCTTTCTCCGATACCGTATATATTAGAAATGATGACAGCCACAAAATCCATACCGCAGCCGTTGGCCAGAGCGTTGCCCATATAATGCGCGGCGATCTTGGCGGCGCTGTAAATATGCTTTGCGGCCATAGCGTCACCGGAAGCGATATCGTGCGCGCACTCATATTCCATCAAGCTCGATGCAAATAAAAAGCGGCGGCAGCCCATGGCATGCGCCGCCTTTACAGCATCACAGCTGCAGCGGGCATTATTGAGCTGCAAATCGCAGTCAGCCCTGCCGTCACCGGCGGAAGCGGCCCATGCCAAATGAAAGAAAACATCTATATCACGCTCTTTGATTTGTTCAGGCAGGCTGCCGACACGCGACAGATCGCAGCATATTATTTCAACATTTTCCGGATGACTGATCGAAGAAACATCTTCTTCATTATTTCTGACGACAGCGTAAACCTTTACGCCGCTTTCCGCAAGGTACTTTACGATCCAACTGCCGACAAAGCCGTTGGCGCCGGTGATCACCGCTTTACGCATTTTCCTCTTCAACCTCCGAACCGCTGCGAAGAAGAGTCTCGGCGATGATATAACGCGGCCTGTGCTTAACTTCCGAAAACATCTTGCCGACATATTCGCCGATAATGCCGATACACATTATCTGCAGTCCGCCTATCATCCAGATAGAACAGATAATACTTGTCCAGCCCAATTCGGTTTGAGCGGTAAATTTACCGATAATGAAATAAATAAGCAGTATCAAGCTGATAAAAAAAGTAATAAAGCCAAAACCGGCGATCATTTTTAAAGGCTTTATGCTGAAAGATGTAACAGCATCCATAGCGAACGCAAGCATTTTTTTCAGCGGATACTTGCTTTCGCCGGCGAAACGCTCGCTCCTTTCGTAATATACCACATCGGAACGGAAGCCGATTAAAGGTATTATCGCCCGCAAAAACAGATTGCTTTCACGGAAATTTGCCAGGTTATCCAGCACGCGCCGGCTCATCAGACGATAATCGGCGTGATTATAGATTATATCCACATCCATGCGCTGCATAAAGCGGTAAAACGACTGGGCGGAAAAACGTTTGAAGAAGGTATCTTTTTTGCGCGATGAGCGAACACCGTACACGACATCACAGCCGTCGGCGTATTTTTCCAGCATGCCGTCGATGGCGTCAATATCGTCCTGCAGGTCGGCGTCCATGGATATGACAACATCAGCATATTCCTTAGCCGTCATAAGCCCGGCCATAACGGCATTCTGATGCCCCTTATTTCGCGAGAGGCCTACGCCGGCAAACATATCATCTTTTTGATAAAGTGAGCTGATGATCTCCCATGTTTTATCGGCAGAGCCGTCATTGACGAATAAAATGCGGCTCAGCGGCGATATCGTACCGGCATTGATAAGTGTTGTATATTTTGCCTTCAGCCGCTTGGCGGTTTCCGGCAATACGGCTTCCTCGTTATAGCACGGCACGACCATATATAAAACTGTTTTTCCCATTTAACTTACCGCCCTGTTGTTTTTAATGCTCTGCAATTTTATAAAAACTATTCGCATTACCATTCTTACGTATGTGCGGATCTTAAAATAAGCCACATCCAAGCCGCCGAGAGATATTTTGCCGAGACTGCGGTGTTTTTCGATCAGCGCTATACTGTCGTTCATCAGCCCCGCAAAGCTCTCACGGTAAAGCTTGCTGGTCTCGCTGCCGGTAGAAATTCGGTATTTAGCCAAAACCTCGGTATAATAAAAGGCTTTGCCGAGATAAGATACCCTGATATTATAATCCCAGTCGACACAATACGGCGAGCTTACATCGTACTCACCGACAACAGCCAGTGCCTCGCGCCGGTACATAATGTTTGTCGGCTCACCGTATATATTGCGCCCGCGCAGTGATCTTTTTGCGAAAGCGCAGCCGTTGAGAAGTCTGTCGCGGTGAAATATTCGCCGTGTCAGCACGGTCTCGCTGTTTTCGTTGATGATCTCCGAAGCCGAAAAACAAATTACGACATCAGAATCGGCCTCAAACGCCGCGACCTGTTTTTCCACCGCGTCGGGCGTTATGACATCGTCGGCATGAACCATCTTTATATATTTGCCTGTGGCGTGTTCTACGGCGATATTCCAGTTTTCCACCATGCTGACATGTTCGGAGTTAAGAAAATATTTTATCCGCTCGTCGTTGTATGATGAAACTATCCCGGCAGTAGAATCAGTGGAGACGTTATCGGCCACGACCACTTCCAGATTTTTATAGGTCTGCGCCAAAACCGAATTCAGCGCTTCCTGCAAATATTTTTCGCCGTTATATACAGGCATACAGATACTAACGAGCGGAGATTCAACCATTATCATGCTCCGAATTTACATTTACCTTTCCGATTTTACCATAAAAAACACCTTTCTCAAACTAATGGGGTGATAATCCGCAACAAATATCGGCAGGGGCCTTTAAGTATTTTTCGCTTTAAACTGACAAACAGGCACACATTGTGATATATTTATGATATTGAAATAACAATTACGGAGGTGCTTCTTGAAAGTAGTGATATTGGCCGGCGGATTCGGCACCAGAATATCGGAGGAAAGCCAGTTTAAGCCAAAACCGATGGTGGAGATCGGCGAGCAGCCTATACTGTGGCACATAATGAAGATATTTTCGCATTACGGCTTTAACGATTTCGTCATCTGCCTGGGATACAAGGGCTATGTAATCAAGGAGTACTTTGCCGACTATTTTCTGCATACTTCGGATGTGACATTCGACCTTTGCGACAACAAAATGACCGTGCACAGCAACCACGCCGAGCACTGGCGTGTTACGCTTGTCGATACGGGACTTAATACGATGACCGGCGGGCGTATCAAACGCATAAAAGACTATATCGGCGATGAAGCCTTTTTGATGACATACGGCGACGGTGTATCTGATATAAACATCGGCGAGCTGGTAGCCTTTCACAAAGCCCAACACGAACGCTGCGGCACAGTAGCAACGCTTACTGCGGTAAATGTACCCGAACGCTTCGGTGTTTTTGAGATAACCGACTGCGACACTATTACAAACTTCCGCGAGAAGGCCGAGGGCGACGCCCGCCGTGTCAACGCCGGTTTTATGGTCTTGGAGCCGCAGATATTCGATTACATAAAGGACGATTCGATCAGCTTTGAAAAAGAGCCGCTGGAGGCTGTCGCCGCGGCGAACAAGCTTTCCGCCTATAAGCATGACGGCTTTTGGCAATGCATGGATACGCAACGGGAAAAGAATCTTTTGGAAGAGATGTGGAGCGGCGGCAACGCGCCCTGGAAAATATGGAACGATTAGCTGAAATATTTGCTTTTTATAAGGATAAAAAAGTATTCATCACCGGGCATACCGGCTTTAAAGGCGCGTGGCTGTGCCGCATGCTGACATTGGCCGGCGCACAGGTGTGCGGCTATGCGCTCGAGCCGCCGACAGAGCCCTCTCTATTCACACTGGCAGGGCTTGGCGATGATATTACCGATAGGCGCGGCGACATACGCGATTCCGGGCACATATTTGAGGCACTGAATGCTTTCAGACCCGAGGTCGTCTTTCATTTGGCGGCTCAGCCTCTCGTGCGGGAATCTTACGAACGCCCGGTTTACACCTACGAGACCAACGCCATGGGCACCGTATATCTTTGTGAGGCCATAAGAAAATCCGACTGCGTAAGATCATTCTTAAATGTCACCACCGATAAAGTTTATCTTAATATTGAGACCGACAAAGGCTATAAAGAAGATGACCCGCTGGACGGCTACGATCCGTACTCAAACAGCAAATCCTGCTCGGAAATCATTACCCACAGCTATTTTAATTCTTTCATGCGCGC
>CAZIQU010000050.1:0-8572 GCA_964541445.1 uncultured Lachnospiraceae bacterium
TGTCCGTTTAACCTTAAAGCCCCAGCCTCTGTTCATAATGAATTTGCCGGAAATAAAAAAAATTATAACCCGCTGCTTGTGGAGGTCTCTGCAATTTCTTCCGAAGAGTTTGACCGGCTTTATGCTGATTCCTCACTCGGTTGGCGCGGCAGAAAAAATCTTGTCCGCAATTGTCTCAATCTTCTGAACCGACATAGCAGCAAAGGGCGATAATCATTTTATTCATTTTCCTTTTCGGTGTCTTTGCCCATAAACATGCCCGTTAACAGGAATGGAAAGCAGAGAAAATATGCATATACATATCGGAATTCACAGTATACGGGCGTTGCCGCCATCACGCTGAGCCATAAAGCATACAGAGGAACAGCCGATGCGATGAATTTTCTTTTTCTGCGGACATTCATAACCGCGATATAAAAGAACCCGACCCACACAAGAAAGGCGATGCTGTAAATATCGCCGAAAAATTGTTTAGACTTCGCCGCATCCGCTTCATAATACATTGAATTATACCCGTCAATGCCGGTCAGTTCACGCCATATATTTCTCGCCTCAATGCCTAATTCTTCGTCTGACGCGCCGAAAGCTATCATCCAGTTGGTAGTACCCATATGCCAGAAGCCGACGGTGGAAAGCAGGTAAGCTTTTACGTACATGCCGAAATTCGGCACCATCATTTGCAGCCATATTTTCAAAAACTGACCTTTATTTCCCTCGAGAAAATCGGCGTCAAAGCTGTCGTTGAATTTTACGCTGTCCGCCAGCAGCGGATCGTATACCGCCGCATATATTTTTACCGGCAGCAGCTTGTTGATAAATTCATTTTGCTCGGCAGTTGTCCTGCCGCTGTTTTGCAGTACATAACCTATCTGCTGCAGGGGTATTGCCAGCGCTTCTTCGGCCTCCGCTTTTTTAATATTCAATGATGCGTAAAGCGGACCTTGAATGAGCATGACCGTAATCAACAGCAATGCTGTAAGCGCCGTGATTGCTTTCTTGCGGTTTTTTAAGCAGAATATCAGTACGGTCAAGGAGATCACCGCTATATAAATACCGTTATTTCGTAGGAATGACAACAGTAAAGCGGCCGCAAAAAGTGCGGCGATATTCTTCGGCACGCGTATGTCTTTTTCGCCGCAGATAATATCATATATCTGCATACAGAAAATAAGCAGTGTCAGTGAGAAAAAAACATCTTTCCAGAGGGTGATCGCATAAAAACCGATATAAGCGTTAAAAGCGAAAAACAGATACACGGCGGCGCAGATCATAAGCGGTGCATTTTTTTTGTATATCCAGCGTACAAAATGAGTCAGCACAGCGCAGACCGCGAGCAGCTGCCCACCGGCAGCGATCGCCAGCCCGGTATTAATATCGCCGCCGCATAGGTCGCCGACTGAAATGCACAGTTTCAGATAGGCCGTATATAAGACCGGATGATGGTTGGAAAGCTGTGTAAGCCCCAAGGCCTGCTTTATCTGATCGTACGAATCAACCGTAAGACAAGCCGGGTAATAGGTGAGAAAATATCGTGCGTGCAGCCCCAGCATGATAAGCCACAATAATACGAATACCCACCACGGTATGTTCAGCTGCCGTTTCTCTGTTGAAAACCGGTTATCGCGTATAAAACGGAGAACGTCGGCGCTTAAAATAAAACCGGCGAAAAACAGGATCAGAAAATAACCGATATCACGTAAATAAAAATTGTTTATTATTTTATTGGCGGTATCTATCTTATCGCCGATAATAAAGCTTAAAGCCAGCAGGGCGGCAAAAAACGCAGCGTTGAAATAAACGGTCTTATCCTTTATTTTTATACAGTTGCGGAGCAGAAAGGTCAAAGCCAAAGCCATCAGCGGGCAAATAATCTTTACGCTGTTGATATAAAAATATTTCATCAAACCGAACGATATCAATGCGCCGGCAATCGCACAATACACAAATACACCGGGGTTTTCATCTAAAGAATATATAAAAGATTTTAAGCGTTTCATATTTTTTTACGCTCCTTCAGCCGCGGTTCACCGGTGCTGTATGAAAAAATTTCTATCAGCATAAGCGGCAGTAGAATATGAAACGCGAACATGTAGCGAAATTCGCAGTATACAGGGGTTGCTATCATGATCGTGAGCCAAAGCAATATGAGAGGAAGCCATGGCAGTGCCCAGTTTTTCATGCGGCGCAGTGAAGCCAACAGGCATGAGTATGCGCAGATTACGAAAGAAAGGGCAATGTTGAAAAGATCGCCGACCAACGGTGAATGCCGCAGCGTTTCCGCCAGCTTATATATGGTCTGTTTTATATCCAGACCGGTCAGCGACATGATAATATCCTTGTTATATACGCCGAAATCATTTTTGTATACGCCGATTATATTTGCCCAATCTATGGTATCGATACACCAGTAGCCTTTTGTCTGCATACAGTACGCTTTGAAATACGCTCCCGGGTTTTTAAGGAATATTTTAAACCAAACCTTAAGAAACTCCCACAAATTATCCTGCAAAAACTGTGAATTGAAAATCTCATGCATCTTTATGGGATCAATGCTGGTAGGGCAGTAGATATCGCGGTAGATGTCGGTAGGCAGAATATTCGCCAAAAACTGCAGCTGCGGCAAATTGATAATTCCGCGAACGGAAAGAGTATAGCCGATCTGCTGTAACGGTATAGCCAGTGATTCTTCGATCATAGTCGGTGCAACACCCAAATAATCGAACAGCGGTCCCTTAATTAAAAATACGACAGCCAAAATGACAGCAAAGACGGGTACGGTAATTTTTAATTGTTTTTTGCAGCAGACAAGCAGTGCGATGAACAAAACACCGATGATATATATGCCGTTGTTGCGGGCAAATACCGTAAATAAACATACCAGAGAAAACAATACCGTTTTACACGGCGAGTAAAAGAAATGCCCATCGCTTTTTTTTATCTCAAATAAAAGCAAAACCAAAAACACCAGCCAGCCGGCAAAAAAGACATCTTTCCAAAAAGTTACGGAATAGAGCGCGATAACGGGGTTGACGGCAAAAAAAAGCAAGGCGGCTATATATATCCATTTGCGGCAGCCGCGTTTTTTTATATGGCAGACCAACGCGGCGCATGCCGAAGCCAAAAAGAGCATTTGAAACAGACAGGCCAATCCCAGCCCGGTATTAATGTCCCCGCCGCAGAACCTGCCCAGAGCGATAAATATACGCAGGTATAAAGAATATAATACCGGCTGCCAGTTGGAAAGCGTAACATTTCCCAAAGCCTGTTCCACGGAGAAAAAAGAATCAAATGAAAAACACCCGGGGTAATACGCCAGATAATAGGGCTGCCATGCAAGTGCGATGACTGCGAAAAAAATAAGCCAGTCGCCTTTTCCTGTTTTTACTTCTTCGGTCGCGACGGTGCGGCGCAAGACAAAATCGGTCAGCACGTAAAAAACAATAAAAAACATCGTCACAAGGGCGAGCAAATAGATAATGTCTTTTGCGTCAAAGGATTCGAAACGAAGATTTTGGGTATCGGCGTTGCGCCCTACCACAAAAGTCAGTGCCAACAAAAGAGCAGGACAGAAAGAGTATTTGGCCAATCTCGGTCTGTCGATTGAAAAAGCTCTGTCGGTCAGAAATATCAGGCCGGCCATACTGAGCGGAAAAAGATAATAAACTCCCTCAACATGAAAAAAGCGGAACAATGCGTAAGTAAGGAAGAGCGAAAGGCATATATAAAAAACAAACCGAGCTTTATTTTCGGTATTGATCATAGTATCAGTGTCTCCGTCGGCAATATTGTCTGTATGCTTGCCTCTATCAGTTTATAATCAAATTATAACGCAATATCGTGCCATTTTCAATGATTCGCTGTTTGAGAAACATGCAAATGTGGTAAAATTAAAAACAAGAAACATATTTCGACAGGGGGGTGAAAATTATGTGTGAATCGACAGCCTATTATGAAACGCAAAGCGGCATGGAAAAGATTATGGATAATGTGATTTTTGTTATACCGCAAAATGACGGTATTTTCCTGGAGGATATTCTCGGGCAGCAATGTACGGCAAGGGGCAGGCTTAAAGAAATAAAATTGCTTGACCATAAGATCATTATAGAAAAATAAGCGGTGCGCATAATGGATACCGTAAAAAGATACGAGCATTGGCTCGAATACGCCGAAGGCGATGCGCTGAAAAGATTAAAGGAGATCGGCAGCGATCCCGTTACTATGAAAGAGCTTTTCGGCAGAAGAATAGATTTCGGAACAGCCGGTATACGCGGCATAATGGATGTTGGCACCAACCGCGTCAATAACTATACCGTAGCCGCCGCGACTCAGGCCTTAAGCGAATATATTGTTTCATTCGGGCAGGAAGCTATGGCCAGGGGCGTATGTATAGCTTATGACAACAGACATAACTCGCGGCAGTACTCCGAGCTTGCTGCGGGGATACTCTGCAAAAACGGGGTAAAGGTCTATCTTTTCGATGCCCTGCGACCCACTCCGGAACTGTCGTTTTCCATACTCGCTTATCACGCCATGGCGGGCATAAATATTACCGCAAGCCATAATACCAAAGAGTACAACGGCTATAAAGTCTATTGGGAGGATGCTGCGCAAATTTCACCGGAAACGGCAGTGATTATTGCCGCAAAGATAGAGAATATCGATGAAATGCGGGTAGCCTCAATGAGTTTAGAAGCTGCCGCGGCTGCTGATCTGCTTGTTTATCTGGGAAAGCCGACCGACGATAAATATATCGGCTGCGTTTTGGCGCAGACTGTTACCGATGAGTATATCAATAAAGAATCGGGCCGGATCACCGTAGTTTATACGCCTTTTCACGGCACAGGCTGCCGTCTTGTGCCGGAAATATTGCATCTTAAGGGTTATAAGAATTTAGTAACCGTTAATGAACAGATGGTAAATGACCCTGATTTTTTTACGGTCAAATCTCCCAATCCAGAAAATACCGAGGGCTTCGCGCTTGCAATCGACTACGCAAAAAAATGTCATGCCGATATTATCATCGGCACTGATCCCGACGCCGACAGAGCGGGAACGGCGGTACTTGATCACGGAGAATACCGTGCGCTCACAGGTAACCAGATAGGAGCTCTGCTTCTCGATTATATCATTACCGAAAGACGCTCACACGGTACCATGCCGCCGAAACCGGCAGCGGTAAAAAGCATAGTGTCTACCGAATTAGCCAAACGCATTTGCGATGATAACGGTATTGCGCTGTTTGATGTACTCACCGGCTTCAAATATATCGGTGAAAAAATCAGTGAATTTGAAAAAGACGACAGCTATGACTTTATTTTCGGGTTTGAGGAGAGCAATGGGTATCTTTCCGGCTGCTACGCCAGAGATAAGGATGCTGTGGCTGCGACTATGCTGATAGCGGAAATGGCCTGCAAATATAAAGCACAGGGGATTGATCTGCGTGATAAATTGAAAGAACTGTATAAAAAATACGGTTTCTTTGAGGAAAAAGTCCTGTCAAAAACATTTATCGGGCCGGAGGCTCAAGAGCAGATGACCGCTGTGTGCGATAGCCTGCGCAGTAAGAAACCGGATGAAATCGCCGGAATAAAAATAAATGCCGTTCGTGATTATAAGACAGGCGTAATTGACCATAATAACGGCAGCCGAAGCCTTACCGGTCTGCCTTCGTCCGATGTGCTGTACTACGAACTTGGCGATGGGTCTGCTTTGGTAGTGAGACCTTCAGGCACGGAACCTAAAATCAAAGTTTATCTGAAACTTACCGGTGAAAGTGAAGAGAGCGTAAAAGGTAAGTTTACAATTTTCGGCACATATGTTGAAGAAAATATTTTTAGCTGACAGATTGGATCAATTAAATGAAAGAATCAAAAAAAAATGAATTGCTTCTTATACCGAATATCCTTTCGCTGTTTCGAATAGTATTGGTGCCGGTATTTATCTATATTTATTTTACTGAAAAGCCACACGGATATTGGGCGCTGGTTGTGCTGGCTATTTCTTTTCTGACCGATGTATTAGACGGAAAAATTGCCAGAAAATATAATATGATAAGCGAAACAGGCCGTATTCTCGACCCACTGGCCGATAAGATAACACAGTTCACCGTATTGGTCGTGCTCTATATTGACGGTAAGGTCCCCGTTATTTTTCCGCTGCTTGTTTTACTCAAGGAACTTACCATGTTAGTCGGCGCCATATATCTGAAGAAATATTTAAAGACAGATGTGATATCCTCTAATTTTTGGGGCAAGTCGGCAACCGGGACTTTCTATCTCAGCGCCGCGCTGTATCTGCTGAATTTCGATTCTGTTGCGATATATTTCCTCAGCGCCGCGTTGGTTTTGCTGTTTATCGCTTTCGGTTCATATGCAGACGGTTTTTTGCGTATAAAAAACACCGATAAAGAATAAGTAAACGCTTCTCCGCCGATAATAAGGCAAGGAGAAGCGCAATGGATTTCAACAATTTCGTATACACTTTTTTGACTTCGCTCGCCTCGATCGGAGTCCTTTTTTTACTGACAAAGCTGATGGGCAACCGACAGATGTCGCAGCTCAGCCTGTTTGACTATATCAACGGCATCACTATCGGTTCGATAGCAGCCGAGATGGCTACTGCGTCTAAAGACGGGTGGATGCAGCCCTGCCTGGCGATGATCGTTTACGCCGCGGTAGTACTGGGCATTTCCGTTATCTCGAACAAGTCTATCGTGCTGCGGCGCATTTTTGTCGGGCGAGCGCTGTTGTTGTACGAGGACGGCAAGCTGTATGAACGGAATTTTCGCAAGGGACGCCTCGATCTAAATGAGTTTCTCACCGAATGCCGTAACGGCGGCTATTACGATATAACGCAGCTGCATACATGTGTGCTGGAAGCAAACGGAAAGATAAGCTTTCTGCAAAAAACATATAATAAACCGGTAACGCCGAGTGATTTAGAGTTGAAGATGAAGAAAGAAGAACGTATCGCCAATGTTATAATCGACGGCAATGTCATGACGGAAAACATTAAAGGCATCAATAAGGATATACAATGGCTTGAGGAGGAGCTGAAGAAGAAAGACAAATCACTTGAGGACATCTTTTTGGGAATATGTACCGAAGACGGCAGGCTGACGCTGTACGAAAAAAACAAAGATGACAAAAACGATATATGGGTCTAATCCTTCATCAGCAGGTCATACAGATCATTTTTTTTCAGGCCGGTTTTTTCCGCAGTAAGCATTAAAGCTGTTTTTTTTGAGCCTGTCTGCTCAGTATAAGCGGAAAATATTTCTTTGATTTTTTCGGTGTCCGGAGCTTCTTCCTCCGGGCAAAGCGCGCCGGCATCGACTGTCAGCGTATATTCACCCCTGACGGTCTCCGGCAGTAAAGCCAGTATTTCATCCGGCGTACCGCGCCATGTGTGTTCGTATAGTTTTGTAAGCTCTTTTGTCAGGGAAAGGCGCACCATGGGTGATATTGCGTTGAGCAATGACAAAACCTCTTTCAACTCATGCGGGGCCACATAAAATACTCCGGTCATGCGGGACGAAAGCGCCGATCTCAGCCTCTCCGTTTTTTCATTTTTCTTTTTAGGCAGAAACCCCCAGAAAATAAACGACGAAGTATCAAAACCGGACATGATCAGCGATGGCAGCACCGCGTTTGCCCCCGGAATAACGCAGAAACTGATATTATTTTCTATCGCTTTTTTTATCAGGATGCTTCCCGGATCGGAAATCAGCGGTGTGCCCGCGTCGCTTACCAAAGCCGCGCGCTCTCCCGCGGCAAGCCTGTTTATTATCCTGTCGCTGATTTCATTTTCATTAAATTTATGGTAAGCTACTAATTTCTTGCCGATATCGTAATGATTAGTCAGTTTTACGGTCTGTCTGGTATCTTCACAAAGAATAAAATCAACCGCACGCAGACATTCCAAAGCACGGAATGATATATCGTCAAGATTGCCGATCGGTGTGGAGATTACGTAAAGCGAATAATTCTTTTCCATGAGTGAATTTTACCATAAAAACATACTGATGAAAACGAACCGTTTATTTTCTTGTTTAAAATCGGCGGCAGTGATAAAATTATTAATATGAAAACATCTCCTTTTGCATTTATTGCATATAATATAGTTGACTGCTATAAAAATCGCGGAGGTCGAAAATGCTTTGTGAACTGTGCGGACAGCGCGAAGCTACACTGAAGATAAAAAGAATAATAAACAATGAGATCAGCGAGATTCATATCTGTGCCGATTGCATGAAAAAACAGTTCTCAGGCAACAGTTATTTTGATGTATCTTTCTTTATCAATCAGCTTATCAATCTTTTGGGTTACGGCGGCGAGAAGAAAAATGCGGATATAGAATGCCCGTCTTGCGGCATGAAATTCGGCGAATTCAGCAAGACAGGCAAACTGGGCTGCGATAAATGCTATACATCCTTTGCGCCGATGCTTGACCCGCTGATACGGAAGATACACGGCTGCGAGCGTTATGAAGCAGATAAACCTTCGGACGAACCGCCGGCGCACACGGAAAAAGACGAAAAGTTAAGAGAACTGCAGGAGAAGCTGGATATGGC
>CAZIQU010000051.1:0-8439 GCA_964541445.1 uncultured Lachnospiraceae bacterium
GGCCAGTTTTACGGTCTCATATCTTCTGGCGACGATGTTCTCACCGATGTTGGCGATCATTTCCTTTACTTTATCGCCCAGTTCAGCGACTTTGCCGTTGGCTACATCCGCGGCAACATTTTTGACAAACTGTTGGAAATTCTCGTTCTTAGCCACAAAGTCGGTCTCGCAGTTTACTTCGGCAATTGAGGCTGTCTGTCCGTCGTCGGAAAGGTGGGTCGCCACCGCGCCCTCGGCGGCGATACGGCCGCTTTTCTTGGCAGAAGCCGCCAGGCCCTTCTCGCGCAGGTACTCTATGGCTTTCTCTATATTGCCTTCTACTTCGACAAGCGCCTTTTTGCAATCCATCATACCGGCGCCGGTCTTTTCTCTCAAATCCTTAACTAATTCAGCTGTAATCATATATAAATATCCTCCGCTTTATTCCGCTTTGGGTTCGGTTTCTTCCGCCGTCTGCGGTTCAACAGGTCTCTCTACTTTTTTGCGGGGCGCACGTTTCGGTTTATCCTCTTCCGCGGTTTCTTCCTTATCTATCGGCTTCTCTGCGGCTTCCTCCATAAGAGCTTCACCGTTTTCTACGCTGCCGGTATCATAGCTTTCGCCCTGCTTGCCTTCGAGTATCGCGCCGGCGATAGCTCCGGTGAGCAGCGCCACGGCTCTGATAGCGTCATCATTGCCGGGGATAGGATAATCCGCGTCGTCGGGATCGCAGTTGGTATCAACTACCGCTACGACCGGTATACCCAGTTTTTTAGCTTCCTGTACGGCGATTCTCTCCTTTTTGGGGTCGATTATGAATATAGCCGCCGGCAGATCCTTCATATCTTTAATGCCGCCTAAGAAACGCTCGAGCTTGTCTCTTTCGCTCTTGAGCATGGTAACTTCTTTTTTGGGAAGCACTTCAAATGTGCCGTCCTCTTCCATCGCGTAAAGCTTGTGCAGTCTGTCAATACGCTTACTGATGGTCTTGAAATTGGTAAGCGTGCCGCCCAGCCATCGCTGATTTACATAGAAAACGCCGCAGCGCTTGGCTTCCTGCTCAATCGCGTCCTGCGCCTGTTTCTTGGTGCCGATGAAAAGGATGCTTTCGCCGTTCATAGCCTTTTCTTTCATAAAATCGCAGGCATTGTCGATAAGACCGACGGTCTGCTGCAGATCGATGATGTAGATCCCGTTGCGTTCGGTATAAATATACTTCTTCATCTTCGGGTTCCATCTTCTTGTCTGGTGACCGAACTGTACGCCGGCTTCCAGAAGCTGTTTCATAGAAATATAGCTCATTTTTCCTCCGTGGGTTAATACCCTCCGCACCGTTTTACACGCTGCCCACACACCTTAACGGCGCACCCAGGGAACGTTATTGGCGGTACGTGTGAATTTATTTACTGCTAGGTCCGCGCACGCAAAACAAGTGTGCAGACAAAAGCGCCTGTATATTGTATCACAGGCGCCGGTGCAGTGCAAACTTTTTTTGGCTTATATAAGGGAAAATCTGTCATTAAATTATATATTTGCTGGTATCTTTGATAAAATCTTCTTCCTCGTCCTTAAAGATATTTTTAACATAGTCCTTGGTGACGGTGAATTCGCGCTGATCATAGTCCGGCGCGTAAAAAGAAATTTCCTCCAGAAGCTTCTCCAATACCGTGTACAGACGGCGGGCGCCGATATCCTCGCTGGTCTGATTTTCCAGAAAAGCCATTTTAGCAATAGCCGCCAAGGCTTCTTCGTCAAATTTCAGCTCAACGTTTTCGGTGCGTATCAGCTCGGTGTACTGTTTGATAATGGCGTTCTGCGGCTGTGTGAGGATACTGCGGAAATCCTCCTCCGAAAGGCTGGCAAGCTTCACCTTTATGGGGAAACGCCCCTGCAATTCGGGGATAAGGTCGGCTACCTTGCTCATATGGAAAGCGCCAGCGCCGATAAAGAGAATAAAGTCGGTCTTTACCGGGCCGTATTTTGTAGTGACGGTGCAGCCCTCCACTATCGGCAGAATATCGCGCTGTACGCCCTCACGGGAAACATCCGGCCCGGAGCCGTTGTAGCCGCCGACGATCTTATCTATCTCGTCGATAAAGATGATACCGTCCTGCTCGGCGGAGCGCAGCGCCTCCTCGGTGATAGCGTCCATATCGATAAGCTTTTGGCTTTCTTCCGAAGTGAAAATATCGCGGGCCTGAGCAACGGTCGTGCGGCGTTTCTTCTTTTTCTTAGGGAAGATATTTCCCAGCACGCCGCCGATATTCATGCTCATTTCATCGCCGCCGCCGTTGCCGATAACGCCGATCGGCACCGAATTGCCGGCATTATCCTCAACGGTGATCTCGATAACCGTATCTTCATATTCGCCGTTAATCAGCTTGGCGCGTATAGCGTCGCGCTGAGTGCGTGTCTGCTCTTTTTCACTGTCGCTGGGGGGAGCGGCTGCTTCAGCGGTCTGCTGTTTACCGCCCTGCTTATCGCCGAAAAACATCTCGTATGGGGTGACGCCGCCGGCAACGGCGTTATTCGTCTTACCCATCAATATCAGCGCATCGATAAGCCGTTCGTTTACGATCTTTTCCGCTTTGGCGGATACCTTGTCGAGCTCGCGCTGCTTTACCATGCGTATGGCGGTGGAAACAAGATCGCGCACCATGCTTTCCACATCACGGCCTACATAGCCCACCTCGGTGTATTTGGTAGCCTCTACCTTCAAAAAAGGCGCTTCCACCAGCTTTGCCAGCCTTCTGGCGATCTCGGTCTTGCCGACGCCGGTCGGGCCGATCATGATGATATTTTTCGGGGTAATCTCCTCGCGCATCTCCGGTGAAAGATTTTTGCGGCGGTAACGGTTGCGCAGAGCTACGGCCACGCTTTTTTTCGCCTCAGGCTGCCCGATGATAAATTTATCAAGTTCTTTGACGATCTGAGAAGGGGTCAGATTTTCCATCTGTCATCATCCTTTCTATAAGGTTATCGTTCTGATATTGTTATTGGTATATACGCAAATTTCCGAAGCTATTGTCAGCGAATCCTTGACAATCTCCTCCGGCATCATTTCCTCTTTACCGTAGCGCATCATCGCCCGGGCTGCGGCCATGGCGTACATACTGCCCGAACCGATACCGGCTACGCCGTCATCAGGCTCTATCACTTCGCCCGTGCCGGACATTATAAGTATACTTTCTTTATCGCAGGCGATCAGCATCGCCTCCAGCTTGTGCATCACTTTGTCGCTGCGCCAGTCGGCAGCCAACTCGATAGCGGCGCGCTGCATATTGCCGGCATACTGCTCAAGCTTGGCCTCGAATTTTTCGGCCAGAGCAAACGCGTCGGCCACGCTGCCGGCAAAACCGATAGCTACCTTACCGTTATAAATGGTTCGCACCTTTTCCGCGGTATGCTTCATTATGGTGTTTTCGCCGAGAGTCACCTGTCCGTCGCCGCCGATAGCGGTATGCCCGTCCTTATGGACGGCGAGTATCGTTGTGGCATGAAACATTGTCTACACACTCCTTAAACTTCTTTACAGTCAGTATTACTATTATATCACCGCGCCGCCGGATACATAATCCGACGGCGCAAATAATGAGATATTAACCGAATACTCGGTTTTTTTTAATAAGGTCTCTAAAGCGTGCGAATAGCAGCCAGCGGCGAAAGCTTCATGGCGCGCACGGCGGGTGTTATACCCGATATCATACCGATAGCCACCGAGAAGCCTATGCCCAGAGCGGCCAGCCACACCGGTATCACCGATATTTTCTGCGCGGCGATGATGTTGATCACGGCGGAAAGCGCGTAACTGAGCGCCAGCCCCAGCACTCCCCCGCCCAGACCGATCATGCCGGCCTCATACAAAAACATTGAGCGGATATTTTTCATAGAACAGCCCAGCACCTTGAAGATACCAATCTCCTTGGTGCGCTCGTATATGCTCATCAGCATGGTGTTTGTGATACCGATAGCAGCGACCAAAAGGGAAACGCTGCCGATGCCGCCCAGCACATACTGGATGGTGCGCGACTGCTGTTTCATCGCGTTGAGATATTCCACCTGCGAATAGCACTGATAGCCCATATCGGTTATCTGCTGCTGCACGGCGGTAACCTCGTTTATATCGTCAACATACACATAGGCCTGCTGGTATGTCATCGGTTTTATCGGCTTTCCGTTCTTATCGGTGGATTGATTCGGCCAGGCAGTGTTCTTGAACATCTTGCCGAAGGTTCGCTCTACCGCGTCAAGATCGGCATAAACATTGTAATCGAATTCCGAATAGCCGTCGCCCTCGCTGCCGACGACCGCCGCCGTTTCAACCAGATATTTTTTCGGCATTTCGCCCTCGCCGCTCTGCGCGTTGTAGTAGGCGTTCATATCATAAACGACGAAAAGCGGCGTTGTGTACATATCCACCGGCGCGGCGCTATCCTGCGTATCGTAATAGTAATAATCGCCGTTGTTATTGGGGTTATAAAAATTATAACCGCACTGGCGGCCGGCAATAAATTTTATATCTTCGCCTTCAGCGGGCAGCTGCCCCTGCAGCACCGGCAGTTTGAGTGCGCGCAGCATGTCATAGCTGACGGCGATTATATTCAGGTTGCTCTGGTAAGAACCGGTCTTAGCCAAAACATTGAAATTATAAACAGGCGATGCGCATTGCACGTGCTCGATAGCGCCGAAGCTCGCCACCGACTCACTGTCGATTTTTACGCCGGAGGAATCGGACGATGAGCTGCCGTAATCGTATACGGTTATCAATGTCAGCGTACCGCTGCTTTCCATGCTCTCAAAAAAAGATTTATTGAGCCCGATGCCTATGCTCATCATTACCACAATGGCGGCGGCGCCGATCATGACGCCCAGCACCGTAAGCACGGTGCGGCTTTTGCGCCGCCACAGATTATTCAGGCTGAGCCTGAGAAGTTCCGTAAATCTCATCAGAGTTTACCGTCGTCCTCGTTTATCATCTGTTCTTCCAGCGACAGTGCTTCTTCCTTTTCAGCATCTCTGGCGGCCTGTGCCTTTTTCTTCTTCCTCACTATAAAGAAAGCAGCGGCACCGGCGATAAGCACGAAGAAGACATACACCCACCACGGCAGACCGGTTTTGACCGGCTGAACAGGCTCATCGGGCCCGACCGGCGTAACCTCACGCTCCGTTACCGTTGTCGCGTAGGTATCCGTATATGTATATTTCTTGCCGCTTTCATTCTCGTATGTTATGGTCACTGTCACATCGGCATCGCCGGCGTCCTGCGCGGTAAGATACGTATCCACCGTACCGGAGGAGCCCGAGGTTATGTTGCCCACGTAAACGGATGTATCGGCGAATATACCGTTTTTATCGGTGAATTGCGCGGTAACATTATAAAGAGTCGATTTGCCGGTATTGTTGACCTTTGTGGAGATATTCACCTCACTGCCGACATAAACCGTCTCCGGCGTTATCGTGAGCGCGTCGACGGATATTTTCGGCGTCTGTATCACCGGCAGCGTCAGCGTCTCCGAATCGGTAACGGGCTCATTGTTGTTCGCGCCCGGTGCGTCGTAATTGAGCGCTATATTCACCGAATATGAGCCCGGGGCAGCGTCCGCCTTGGCCTGCATCTTCAGAGAGGCGCTCTTGCTCTCGCCGGCAGCCAGATTGTCTATATACATCGTAGAAGTACCCGATACAGGGGCAAAGGTACCGTCCGAAGTAATCGAAGCCTTCACCGCCGAAACCGGCGTAGCGCCTTTATTTGTGAAGGTGACGGTCAGCGTGAAGGTATTGCCTGCCACTATGGTGGACGGATTTGTGGAATAACCGCTTACAATCACTTTAGGCACGAGCGCGTTCGTGGGCTGCTGAGCAGCCTGATTTATCTTAACATTAAGATCTATCTGTGAAGTCGAACCGCTGTTGTAGTTGATCTTTATCGCCACGGTGTAGTAACCGACGGGCGCATCGCTGCGTACCTTTAACGATGTAAGGTCGATGTTGAACGTATCGCCGCTGTTCACGCTGCCGGATAACGACACCAATGAAGAGAGGTTTTCCACCTCGAACGGGTATTTTGTCACATCAAAATCAGTCACTATTTCGTAAGAATCGAGATCGACTGTCGCCGCGGTATCGTTTTTTACGGTAATGATACCCGAAGAAAAGGCGGAGCCCTGCGTAAGCTCCGGTATGACGGTCTTGCCGTCGATGGCCGTTATGGAAAATTCATTGGCGGCGCTCACGGCCGGTGCCGCGCTCAACACGAGCGCGGCGATCAAAATTACTGCCCAAACTTTTTTCATATCTGTTTCTGCCCCTCCTGAAACATCAAGCTGCTTTTATCACTGCTGTTGATTATTCTGCCGTCGCTTATCTCAATTATGCGATCCGCCATGCCGGCAAGCTTCATATCGTGCGTGACCATTACAACGGTCTGACCCTGCTCTTTAACTATACGCCGCATCAGCTGCATTACCTCCGCCGAGTTCTTGGTATCGAGGTTGCCGGTCGGCTCATCGGCGAAAATGATCTTCGGCTCAACGACAAGTGCCCTGGCAATGCCGACGCGCTGCTGCTGACCGCCGGACATCTGAACCGGCAGATGGTCGGCATAATTTTCCAGGCCCACCACCTTCAGCATCCGCATGGCCCGGCGCATACGCTCCGCTTTGGCTATACCCTTGAATTCCAACGGCAGCGCCACGTTTTCCGCAGCGGTCATCGTAGATATAAGATTAAACGACTGAAATATAAAGCCGACATTATCGCGGCGGAAATCGACAAGCTCGTTCTCACTCATATTCTCGATATGCGCTCCGGCAATCACTATTTCTCCGGCGCTCACATGTTCAAGTCCGGCCAGCATGTTCAGCAAAGTAGACTTGCCCGAGCCGCTGGTGCCGGTCACTGCCACGAATTCCCCCCGCTTTACGCTTAGGGAAACGCCGGCCAGCGCGTGTACCAGATTGTCGCCGACATGATATATTTTATGTACTTTTTTCGCAGTTATAATATCAGGCATAATATCTCAACCCCTCAAGCCGAAAACGAGCGCATCTTTCCACCCGTACCCAACCGCCCGAAAGCGGCGATAACGGCTGTTGAAGCCCTGTCCGCCGCCGCAGCGGGACAGCTCTTCTTTAATATAACGTTTCACGGCGCCGTTTTTTTTCATAAAACGGCAATTTTTGCTTATTTTTTATAAACAGCCGGCAAATTGCGTTTATGCTCGGTCTTCCGGTGCATGCTTTCGATCTTTTCGGCCGCGGACGGCGATACTGCGTCGGCGCCGCCGTTCATATAGGCTTCGATCTCGGCATAGGTAATGCCCATTTCGCCCTCATCGGTCTGTCCCTCCGCCAATGCGGCGGACGGAGCCTTGCTGATTATATTTGCCGGAGCGTCAAGATGACGCAGCAGCTCATATATCTCGCTGACCTTCATATCGCCTATGGGGTTAACATCATAAGCGCCGTCACCCCATTTGGTAAAGTAGCCCACAAAGGCCTCGCAGGCGTTGCCGGTACCGGCGACCAGCAGATTGTGGCTCTGAGCGTAAGCATACAGCGTGATCATGCGCAGCCGCGGATTGATATTTATTGAGGCGTTCTCCGACAGCGTGTAGTGCCTGCCGTATTCGGCGCGGAAAACATCCTTCATCGGCGTTATATCTATATATTCCGTTTTGATGTCATATCGGGCGGCCAGCTCCTCGGCATCGGTCTTATCCATACCGTAATTGCGCTGCGAATCGCAGGGCATAATTATGCCGACGGCCGCGGCACCGGTTTTTTTGCAAAGTATGCCGACCAGCGCGCTGTCCTTGCCGCCCGAATTGCCGAACACAAATCCGTCGGCGTGCGCTTCGGCCAGCTTTCCCTTCAGAAATTCCACTCTGTTTTCGATTTCTTTTTCCGCATTCATTCTTTTTTTCTCCGTAATTATTTTCATTATAACACAGGCGTTTTTGCCCGCAAGCAAGGCGGGTTCATATAATGCAATCTTAATCACCCGCGCTCAAGGTTTCGATCGGTCTGTGTACAATGTGCATGTTTAATCGCCGGCTCTGTCCGGCATACAAAAAAAGGCGGCTGCCTCAGGGGCATCCGTCTTTGGATTATATGAATATTAAACTGTTGTGCAGTCAGCGCCTTATCAGCGTTCGGCCAGCGGCACATATTCCCGCTCCGAGCCGATATTGACATAGGCAGGGCGAATGATTTTGCCGCCGCTGATGATCTCCTCCATACGGTGGGCACACCAGCCGGGAATACGGGCGATGGCGAAGATGGGCGTATACATCTCTATGGACAGCTCCAACATACGGTACACAAGGCCGCTGTAAAAGTCTACATTGGCGCAGACAGGCTTTACGGTGTTTCTGCCGCCGGTAACCACCTCGGGGGCGATACGTTCCACCCGCTTGTAGAGCGCGAAATTATCCTCACAGCCCTTTTCGCGGGAAAGCTT
>CAZIQU010000052.1:0-4386 GCA_964541445.1 uncultured Lachnospiraceae bacterium
CTTTCAAAGGTGACATTCAGCTCATATACCCGGTCGCTAAGCTCGGTCACGCTGTTGACGGTGCCGCCGGTCACTTCGCCCGACCACATGCCGTAAGAAAAATAACCGTCGCCCTCGGCGGCGCTCATTACTATTATCGCGTTGTCGGCGTCCGTCCATGTGCCGCTGTATCTTTGGCAGAATTCATACGCGGATAACACCGTGCCGCCGCTGCTTTCGCCGGCGCCCAGCAGCGCTTTGTTGAAAATTATCACAAAGAGATTGCCGGTCACACCGTCGGAATACGATTCGAGGTACTCAAAGGCATAGTCCTCCGCGGCGTCCTTCGGCAGCGAAAACACATACTGCGCCGTTTTACTGCCGCTTAAGGTAAAGGCGCTGCCGACATCGGCGCCGTCAACAAAGGCGGCCAACTCTGTGCCGTACTCGCTTTCACTTTCATTGCCGAGGTTGTAAAAAATCATGAAATCGTTGTAATACATTTCAATAGCAATGTCGGTCGTGTTTTTCAGCGTAACATCGACCACCGCCAGAGTGTCGCCGGCTGACGCCGTGCAGCCCTTATAGCTGTCGGTAAAGATGACGCTGTTCACCGTCATGTCGAACCATACCGAGGATACCGTATCCTTCATAAAGGCCAGCTGATAACCGTCAACATAGCGTCCGTCGCTGCGCTGAGTGCTGTCGACCACGCCGTCGGTGCGGCTCCAGCCGCTTACCTCATAGCTGACCGGTGTATTGCTGCCCGAAGGCGTTGTGCCGCCGCCACCGCCGCCGCAGGCAGTAAATGTGAACGCCGTAATGACGCAGAGCGCCAATATCGCTGTCCGTTTTATTGTTTTCATTGTTTACCCCCCTTTTTTTTATCATACAATAATAACGCGAAATTTGCAACTTGAAAAATCCGCTCGCAAAAAGCGAAATAAAGCCGGTACCCCGGTTTAATATCGGCGCGGTCGGTCAATACGGCCGCTTGGCACCGCACTGTGCGCAGAAAGCGTCGCTGTTTGTGTGTCCGCAGCCGCATACCCATTTATCGGGCGCGTTATTCGCGTTTCGGTCGGGCCGCTGTCTGCCGCAGGCTGTGCAGAACTCGGTTTTATTGGTATTGCCGCAGGCGCACTGCCAGCTTTCGTCGACAAAGACCGGCGCGGTTTTCAACGGCGGCGCTTGCTCAGCCGTATTACCCTGCCCGCAGCAGAGAAGATTGCCGGCCGCATCGTAAACGCAGCGGACGGCAGCGTCCTGCGTACTGTACTCTGCGAGACGGCCTTTTTTATCATAGATATAATCCACGCTTAGTTTGATGTTGTTCGCCATTGCTGACCTCCTGTTAAAAACATCTGCCGGACTGGAAAAATTGCTGTACGCCGTACCAGGCGGTCGTACCGACGGCCTTTACCCCAGACCATCCCGCATTGGCTGCATTTTTCACCATAGACTTGACTCTTCCGGGCATTTCTTCGCCAAGCCTGCTCCATCCGTCAGCCTCTTTCGTGTTCGCTGCAAGCTCATGTATCGCATCCCAGTCCGATTTTGCATTTATACCGTATTTTGCTGCTTCCGATGCATGCCCGTAAACCGCTTTGCCGGTTTGATATAGTTCATAAGCTTCATTCGCATAGTAGGCCGTAACCGTTATGAACGAGCCGATTGCAAGCGTCGCAGCAAGCAGGGGAAAGCCGCCCGCCGGATCGACATAGCGCAATGGGTTGTTGCGGGCGTAGCGGTAGCGGTTGCAGCCGTCGGCAAACAGCAGCGGATCAGGCTGCATGAAACGGCCTAAGCTCGCATGATAGGCACGCTTGCCGGTCAGATACACGTCTTCGCCCTCGTCTGTTACGCCGAGAGCGCCCATAAACGTGAAAGGGTTGTCCTTAATACGTTCGGCCATTCCGCGTTTTTCGCCGAATGGATGATAGGCATAGGCGCAGACGGGCTCACCTGTTTGATCGGTGATGAGCAATATGTTTCCCCGTCTATCCCGATGATAGTAAAGCGTTTTATCACCAAACACGGCAGCAGCAAGCAACCCACCCGACCAGATGAACCTTTGCGGCGCTCCAACGCCCGTGCGGTAAAGCATACGTCCGTTGCTGCCGTAATAGCGGCGCTGTATAATGTCGCCGTGCCGCACCTCGGCGGGCCGGGCGGCGATGCCATAGGTATATGCGGTAAAGCCGCCGGCCGTTTGCCGGGAGATGAGCTTGCCCTGTGAATTATATTGGCAAGAGAGCTCACCCGCCCGCGTGATATTACCGTCCCTGCTGTTTTGGCAAGCTGTGCCGTTTAGGGCGCTAAGCTGATTATCCGCATCAAATTCGGCGGCAAACGGGCGCTTCGGCAGTACATCGGCATCCGTCAACAGCGCAAGCTCCAAGTCCTCATGCAAAAGGTTACCGGCAGGGTCATACTGCCATGACGCTTCACATAAAATTTCATTGTTTCGCTTCACACTGAGCCCCGTCATCCGCTTGCAGGCATCATAGGAGTAGTTGACGGTCACACCGTTCAGGCATTGTTCGCTCACGAGATTATCCGCAGCGTCGTAGGCAAAGCTGATGCCGCCGCCGTCAAAGAGTATGCCGCTTGGTCTGCCGCAGACATCGTACTCGTAATGGGCGGTAAACCCGTCAGGATACTTTACGGCGCTCGGCTGATCGGCGTTGTTCCATGCATAAGCAAAAGCCATGCCGTCAGGTGCAGTTGTTTGGACGACGCGCCCGCGCATATCATAATTTGCCGTGTATATACCCAACGATGTACTGCGTGAAAGCAGATTGCCGGCAGCGTCCCATGTAAAATCTGAGCGTTCGTTATCTGCCTGTATGCTTCTCAATTCGCCCATAACACCATAAGCATACGTCTGCTGCGCACCGGCGGGCGTTTGGCGTGAAGCCGTGCGGCCATATGCGTCGTAGCGCCACTGCTCTGCGCGTCCGAGCGGGGAGCTTATCTTATCGAGCATGCCGTTTGCCGAATAGTCGATGCGGCTTGTGTTGCCCGCCTCGTCGGTCAGGCTTGTTGCGTTGCCCATACGATCATAGGCAAATCGCACCGTGTCATCGGCCGCATCGGTCATTTCCGTGCGAAAGCCCGCCGCGTCCCATTTGTATTTTGTTTTATTGCCGTTTTCGTCCGTATAGGCTGCGGGTATACCGTCGGGATCAAACGCCGCGGCGCTGACGCCGCCGGCCGGGTCGATAAATTTAACGGCGCGCGACATGGCGTCACGCTCGGTATGCCAAAGATTACCGCCGCCGTCGCTGTAACCGGTTTCGGCGCAGCAGTTGTAACGGTACTGCTCACAAGTACCCTCGGGGTCGGTAATGGCGGTAAGCCTGCCCAGAGCATCGGTCTGAAACGTGTTTTTGCGGCCCTCGCCGTCAGTGATTGATGTACATTCATAACCGCAGCTGTCGTATTCGTAGGCGGCGATAGTACCCAGAGAATCGCGCTCGGCGGTCATGTTGCCGAAGCGGTCGTATTCTTTTTCGTAAACACAGCCGTTTTGCCGCGTTTCGCGCACCGGCATACCGTGTTCGTTATAGACAACGGCAAGCGTGCCGCCGTCCGGGTAGGTCACTTTTTCGGGATCGCCTTGGTTGTTGTTGACAAAACGCACGGTCTCGCCCTGCGGCCATGTTTCACCGCTGCGGTATCCGCCGGCGTCATAAGAGTAACGCACCCACGCGCCGCCGGGCAGAGTTTCGCCGCTCAATCGTCCGTCACTGTCATATTCCCGGCGGTAAACTGCTCCGTTTTTATCGGTTATTGCGACGCGTTTGCCGTTTTTGCAGCTGTAAAGTGTTTCGCCGGCAGCGGTGATAACGCTTTCCGTCAGGCCGTTTCTGCTTTTATAAAGACGGAAACGTCCGGCCGGTGTGGTAACACGCACGCGGTCGTTTTCGCGGCTGTAACGGGTAACGCCGCCGTCGGGGTTGGTGACAGAGGCGATTTGCGGCACATTATTTTGCACCTGGTAAGCAAATATGGTCGTGCGCGGCGTTTTGCCGTGCGTTATGCGGCTGAGCAGACCGTTTTCATAATCAAAGCGGGTAGGTATGCCGGCAAAATTGACGACAGATGAAAGGAAGCCGGCGTCATTATATTCCATGCGGCACTCACGGCCGTCCGGCAGAGAGAAGCTCTCGCAAAGGCCACGCGCGTTGTAGGCCAGTGTTATTTCTCTGTCGGCGGAATCCCTGATGACGGTAAGGTGTTTGTTTTTATCGTAGATAAGCGTTACGCGATTGCCGTAAGCGTCGAAAATATCGTCGGGGAGGCAGTCGCCGTCATTTCGGGCGAAGCGGCAGCGGCTGTTATCGGTATCGTTATAGACGACGAAGGAATTCGCGTATTCGGCCAGCCTTACCGCCGTACCTT
>CAZIQU010000052.1:4396-8410 GCA_964541445.1 uncultured Lachnospiraceae bacterium
CGGCAGATAACGGCCGTTATCAGGCGGTGCGCCGCCGCTCATGGCAAATACGGCCGGCTGACCGCTGCCTTTGTAAAAAAACACTTTGCCGGCGGCGCTGTCCGCCCGCAGAAAAGCCGCGTAGTTCAGCCGCCAGTCCTTGCCGAAGTCGCCGGTATAACGCATATTGCTGCTGTAACCCAGCACCGGTCGGATAAGCAGCCGGTGACAGTATGTTTCAAAAAGCGGATATTCGGCATGCAGCCCCAGTGTGGCGGTATTTATTTGGTATATAGGTGAACCGTACATTGCTTTGTGCCTCCTCAGCTAAGTTTGCAGGTGGTAGCTTGCTCAAATTCGGTATATGGGTTATCCTCGGGTCCGCCCAGATATTCCGCCGCGTCCGCGGGAAGCTCAGTGATGCGGGCAGTCTGCTGCCCGGTGTTTTCGGCGCTCTTTTGTTTGTTTGGTTCGGCGTTTTTGATGAGTTTAATCGTACCGCCGATAAACACGACAGCGATACCGCCGATGACGGCAATGACGCCGAAGGAGCCGTCGCCCGAAGATGATCCGCCGCTGTTATTTGTGCCGCCGCCTGATGCCGTGCCGCTTTCCTGCATATACAGATCAAAAAATAAGCGAATGTAATCGAGATCGTCGCCCTGATGCTGAACCATGCCCTGCATACGAATATAACGGTCGTTTACCAGCACATTATCAGCGGCGGTCACCGTGTAAGACGCGCTGTAAACATTTCCGTCCGGCATGTAAACGCTGTTTTCTCCGTCCGTCCGCGCACCGGCGGCGACATAATTGCGGTCGTATGCGCCGGGGGAATCAATGCTCCCCGATACATCGAGAGTGATCGTCGCGCCTTCACGCACCGTACCGGTAAAATAAATCTCAAGATTGCCGGGAGAGCTGAATTCGGCGCTGACATCGGTAAGCTCGCAGCCGGTTATGCGGTAGGTGATATTCATGCCGTTTGTTGATATGCTCTGCTCATTGCTCACGGCGATATCGACGGCGCTGACGGGCAGCGCCGCAAAAAGTATCATGAGCAGCACCGCCGGCAGCAGCAGGTATGTTTTTCTTTTTATCGGTATCATTTTTTCAAGTACCCTCCGTTAATGATCTTTCAGCCCGGCTTTTGTCGTCTGTACGGTAAGCCATAAGCCAATGCTGTTTTTGGGTGCGATCAGTATATGTAACCCTTTTGGGCGTTTTTACAGGCATCGAGCATATTCTCATCTACGCGGAAAAAACCGCCCTCGCCCTCAAAATAAACGGAAATATCGTAGGCGCCGTTCCAGTCGCACCGCAGATAGACGGGCATACCGTCATCAAAGCGGCCTGCCTCGTCGCCGCTGATCAGCGCATCACCGAAGGTTGCGGTCTCGGTGACGGAAATGACCGTGCCTGCGTATTTCGGTACAAGCACCACCAAAACGGAACCGCCGAGGTCGCATTGCGAAAAGAGCGCGGTTTCTTCGGCGCTCAGATCGGCAAAATAACGCTCGTCAAATTTTTCGCGCGCCGAAAAACCGTCGGTGTCGGTACCGGCGTATACTACGGCCAGCCTTTCGCCCGGTTGTGCGCTGAAGCTGAAACGGTCGGCGTAAGCGGTTAAGGCTGCGGGAGGCAGCGGCGCATAGGTGCCGTCATCGCCGAGAACACAGGTGCTGAAGTCGGTCACGGTAAAGGCGCGCTCGCTGCTGTCGTAGGCGATCACATAGTTTCGCTGCAGTGTTTTATCCGCCGTCCATACCACCGCGTTCGCTTTGCCGGCAGTGCGCACCGGTACTTCCATTTCGCTGAGGTCGAGTGCGGGAGCTTCCGCTTCCGCGGCCAGTGAGGCGCGGATAGCCGTTTTTATCTGCTCATCGTTCGGTCGGGGCGCGCAGCCGCCGCAGAGCAGCGGCAGTATCAGCAGCAGCGCCAGCCTGTCCGCATACGCGCGGAACTTCTGCTGTTTCATTTGTCGGTTCTCCTTTTTCGGGGGAATGTCGGTTGTTGTATTGTTTTATCGGTGTGCGGCGTGAGCTTGTCGAGGTGCGCCGCAGAAATACTCTATGTATAAAGCATATAATAGCGTCGGAAAATTTGCAGGAAAAAATCACTGTTTTATAGAATAAGTTAAGTAGTATTCAATCATATATTTCCTTTTGCCGGAAGCGCCGCGATGATATATAATAAAATAAAAAAGGTAATAAAAACGATGAAAAAGAGGTTTGGATTTTCGGCGCTGCTTTTGGTCGCGGTATTGTTTTTCTGTTTCGCGGGCTGCGGCTCAGGCACCGTTAAACAGCAGGAGGCGGAGCTGCCGCAGATAACACTGGAGACGGAGTGTACCGCTTACACCGTGGAAAGCGGTACCGTAACGGCGAAAAATACCGCGGGAGAGGTTATCTGGCAGTTTGATACGGAGAGTTATCCGGCGGCGGAGCTGGAGCGCATATTTGAGCTGGGTATTTTTGACGGTGTTTACTATTATGTCGAAGGCGGCACACTGAAGGCCGTTGATATTGCCGACGGCACGGTATTATGGTCGAACGACGAATATAGAGGTGCGTCCGGCGGCTGTGTCTACGATGAAGAAAAAAAGCTGCTCTATTTGTACGGCTATTACGTCCCGGATTTTTGCGCGGTCGATACCGACGGCAACACAGTTAAGTATATTGAGGTGCTCGATAACGACTATTATTGGGCAAGCGCTATCGCCATTGACGGCGACAGTATAAATATCACCTTTTACGGCTGTGATTTGGGAGGCGGCTATGAACCGGATGGGTATGTATTTTCTTTAAATCGCGATACCTATGAAATTACGGCGCGCCCGTAAGATACGGGGCGTGGGCAGAGTTAAATAAAAATTCATTTAATGTTAAAGCTCGGGTAAAACCCGAGCTTTAACATGCGGTTGGCTTTATGTTTGATGCACTTTTCATTGCCGCATTAAAAGTATTTTTAAAAGGCATGTGTCAATCGGCGCCGTTATTTTTTCGCGCCGATTGACTTGATGCGACAATTACTTTAAAATATATATGTTATCATCGCTTAATGCCGCAGACGCGGCAGCGGGAGAACCGATACAGTGGGGTGTATTCGCGAATATCGCGGAGGGAGACCTTCTTCTCCTAATCCGTCAGCTAATCCCGTCAGCGGTCGAAGCGCCGGCCGGTGCCGTCCGTTTCCCAAAAGGAGGAAATATGTACCGTTCTTTTTTGCACCGCTTTTCTGATTTTGCCGCTTTTCGGCGTATTCTGCATATACAAAACAAACATAAAAAAGAGTTCTTTTGCTGCGGCGGCTGCGGTCTTGAGATTGAGTTCGGCGTGATATATGCTCATGAAAGCGCCCGCTACATAAGAACCGGGCTGGAGAAGCTCAGACTCTGTGTGGGCAGCGACGGCAAATTTGTTACCGATAATACGGTGGGCTGTGATTTCAATGTAGAGATCGTGCTTGATCCGCTGCCGGAGGACAAGCTCGAGGAAAAGTTTAAGAACATATGTTCTATATTGTCTTATTGCGAAAATTTTGTTTTCAGTGAAAAATGCGGCGTGCATGCCAATTTCTACGGTGACGAGCAGCTTAAGCGCGCTTTTTACGACCGGCTTATCGACGGCGGCTATAAAACGGAAATGTTCATACATAATAAATATAAGACCGATTTTCTGGCAGTAGCCCGTCGGGCAGACGGTTCGTTTATGGATTATGACGAATACCTGCTGTATCAGCATACGGTAAGCGCCAAATATACTTCGGTGAATTTTTTGAAGCCTTCTTTGATCGAGTTCCGCGCTCTTGACCTCAGCTGGGAAAAGATCAGCTATGTAATTGAGTTGTATGAAGATGTTTCACGTGAAACATGCGTAAGCGCGTAGAAGCTTAAAAGCGAACCAATAAAAGCGAACCAGGTTAGAAATGACGGGTGAGGCAATTTGGGGCCGGCTAACCCGGTTCGTTTGTTTTCTAACCTGGTCCGTAATGTTCATTCTCGCCCGATTTTACCATCAGAGACCCTAAAGACCT
>CAZIQU010000053.1:0-8338 GCA_964541445.1 uncultured Lachnospiraceae bacterium
GTCAGCAAGGTGCTGAGATCGGCGTAGACCCGGGCACATTTACCGCGGATAAGCTCGGCGCTGTCGGGGTTTTTCTTTTGCGGCATGATCGACGAGCCCGAAGAAAAGCCGTCGGCCAGCTGCATAAAGCCAAACTCAAGGCTGCACCAATCAACCACCTCGGCGGCGTAACGGGAAAGATGCTGCATGACCATTGCCAAACAGAAGCAGTATTCTGCGGCAAAATCGCGGTCGGCGACAGCATCCATGCTGTTTTCACTGAAAGAGGCAAAGCCCAGCATGTCGCTCTCAAACTGACGGTCGGCCGGATAAGTGGTACCGGCCAGCGCGCCCGAGCCGAGTACGCAGACTTCGGTGCGGCACAAGCTTGCCTGCAGGCGCTCACGGTCGCGGCGGAACATCTGCGCGAACGCCATCAGATAATGTGCCAGCGTTACCGGCTGCGCCCGCTGCAAATGGGTATAACCGGGCATGACATTTTCGGTATGCTGCGCGGCAATATCGCAGAAGGTCAGGCACAGGCTGCGCAGCAGCTCGCATATCTCGCGCGTTTCATCACTGATATATATACGCAGAGCCATGGCCACCTGATCGTTGCGGCTGCGGCCGGTATGTACTTTTTTGCCGACATCACCGAGACGGCGGGTAAGCTCCGCCTCCAAAAAGGTATGCACATCTTCACAGGTGAGGTCTACCTCTAAAGTTTTCTTTTGCAGCTCGGCGGATATATCGTTGAGCGCGGCAACGATGGAGGAGGCCTCTTCAAGCGGGATGATACCCGCGCGGCCCAGCATGGCCGCATGGACGGCAGAACCCTTTATATCGGCAAACACCAGCCGTTTGTCGAAGCTCACCGAAGAATTGAGCGCCTCAAACAGGGCGTCGCCGCTGCCGCTGAGGCGGCCTTGCCAAAGTTTCATTGTTATCACCTGTTTTTTCTTTAGATTATACCCGATAGCGGCGGTACTTGACAGACGAAAAAGCAAATAAACGCCGTTCGCCGGTAAAATTGCCCGCAGCTAAACTTTTTCGTAACGCCGCATACGCAGATAACAGATATAGCGCTCATCGGCGCCGCTGCCGTCAAGCGCGCGCAGCGCCTTGTCGTAAAGCTCTATCTGTTTTATATAAGAACGGTGTGAGGCTAGAAACCGTTCCTCGCCGTAAAAGCCGTCGGTTTTATAGTCGATAAGGTATTTACGGCCGCCGCCGGTAAACACACAGTCGATTATACCTTGCAGCACGATGCTGCCGGATGCTTCCCGCCAGCTTTCGTCAGCCTCTCCGGGCGTTATCTGCATGATAAAGGGCATTTCCCGCCGGACGCTGTCGGCGGCGAGCAGTGCTTTACCGGGCGCGGAGGTTAAGAAGGCGGCAATGGCATCGGTATCAACGGCAGCGGCTTCGGCATCACGGAAGAACCCCTGTTTTTCCATGTTTTGCAGCTGAATTTGCAGTTGGGCGGCGATGTCGCCCGCCGCGGCCAGCGCCGGCAGCGAAAGACGCTGTAAAAAACTGTGAGTAAGCGTACCGGCTTCGGCGGGCGTAATCTTTTCGTGCGTGTCGGTAAAGGGGTTTTCGCTCAGCGCGATCACCTTGCCGTTCACCGGCGCCAGCTCACGCGTCTTCAGCGCGCTTACCGTCAGCTTTGAAGGCACGGCCAGGTCTTTTTCGTACGGGTAGCGCCAGTTTATCAGCCTCTTGACCTCGGCGGCGACAGCCTCACTCAGGGCGATACGCCCGCGGCAGGCAGAGACCTTGCCGCGCGGCGCGGCCGGTGTTTTTTCCGGCTCGGCGTCCTTCACTTCATCGGCGGTCGGTTCCTCCTCGCACGGCGGACGTACTGTCAGCCACTTGTCGCTGCCCGAAGTGCCGGAAAGCAGCAGCTGCATGAAATTACCGGCAAAATAAAGGCTGCCGGGTTTCATGCCGGAAGAAAATTCATTGTACTGATTGTCCGAAACTATACCGGTGAAGATCAGCCTGGCTTCGGCGCGGGTAGCTGCCACATAAAGTATGCGCATTTCCTCGGCGGCGTTGGCGTGTTTTTCCCTGAGCGCAGCCGCAGTCCCCTGTAAAGTCTGCGCGCTGTATGACTCATCGATATTACGGTAGACCGGGCAGAGCCCGAGCTCGCGGTCAAAGCGCACGGGTATATCTCTTTTGCTCCCGGCGGAAAACGAACGGCTGCAGCCGGTAACGATCACCGCGCCGAACTCCAGCCCTTTAGCTTTATGCACTGTCATTATTCTGACGCCGCCGCCTCCGGCGGCAGCCGCTTTAAATACGCCGGAATCACGCGCCGACTGAGCAAAGGCGATGAAGCTGTAAAGACCTTTAAAGGTACGTTTTTCAAAGGAAGCGGCCATATCCGCCAGCTTGCGCAGATTGTCGCGCCGCGTCTGCCCGTCGGGCAGCGCGCCCGACAGCCGGTAGATGCCGGTCACGGCAAATATCTGCCTGACCAGCTCCGCCAGCGAACGGTGCAGAGAAGCCGCCGCGAAGCTTTCGATATCACCGATAAAGGCACGCAGCTTCGTTTTCAGCGGCCCGTCTTCGGCTTCGGCGGCATAATGCTTTACCGCTTCGTGGCAGTAAGTGTCTTCCGGACGGAAAAGGCGCACCGTCAGCAGCTCATCAGGCGTAAATGCATAGATATAACTGTGCATTACCGCCAGCAAAGCGATGTCATCGCGAAAATTATCGGTAAGTCTGAGGATATTCATCATCAGCGCTATCTCGATATTGTCATAAAACGAAGAGCTGTCCGGCGCGCCCGCCGGTATATGCTCGGCGGCCAGCGCCCGCGCGTATATCTCAGCGGCGGCGTTCATGCTGCGCCCCAGTATGGCGATATCCTCCGGACGGAGCCTTCTCACGCTTTCCGTGCGGCGGTCGTAGATATCCTCGGTAAGCAGCTTTTTCACCAGCCGCACAACATAGGCAGCTTCATATTCCACGGGGCTCGCGTACACCTTGCCGTCGATCACCCGGCATTTATCGGGCAGGGCGTGTATTTCCGGCTTATAGGCAAGCGGCGTATCGATCTCGGCCTTCAGCGCTTCTCCGGCGGCGTAATCGATGCCGCCGCTTTCGCGGAACATGATACGGGAAAAAAGGCTGTTTATTCCTTCGATGACCGGGCGCTGGCTGCGGAAGTTTTCCGCCATGACAATAAGCTTGCCCTCACCCTTTGCCGCCGCATCGTAGCGGGAGAGAAAGAGCGCCGGTTCGGCATCATTGAAACGGTAAATGCTTTGTTTCATATCGCCGACGGCAAAAAAGCAGTCAGGGCGAGCGGCACGGGTCAGCACCGCCTCCTGCATGGGGTTGGTGTCCTGATACTCATCGACGAATACATAACTGTATTTCTCCCGCACAGCGCCGCGGCAGTCTTTGTCGGCCAGTATGCGCAGACACCACTGCTCGAGATCGGCGAAGTCGGCGCTGCGCCGTTCGTTTTTCGCGGCGGCATATATCTGACCGAAACGGGCGGCGGCTTCCGCCAGCTTTTTCATATTGGCGGCGCTCTCCGCGGTAAAACGATAGTACTCATCGGCGGAAAACGGCAGTGCCTCCTGTATTTCCCTTATGTAGTTTTTCGCGGCATCGCGCAGCGCTTTTATCTCTTCGCGGGCATCGCAGGCGGCGCGTATACTGAAAGCGTGCAGTTTAAAGTCTTTCAGCGCCCGCAAAAATACCGGCAGGCCCTCATCGATGTGCGTTTGCAGCGCCGAGAACACTGCCATGTCATCACCGGTAAAAGCGCTCCATTTATGAGCCTTATCGTCATATTCACACCCCAGCGCCGCAGCCTTGCTCAGGCATTCCCCGGCACGGGTCAGAGCCCGGCGGCACATTTCTTCAGCGGCGCATACCGCCGGTGACGCGAAAAACTCTTCTTTGCCGCCTACGGCAAAAGCGTCGGCCGCCGCGGCCAGCGCCTTGTTCTCATCGCCGTCAAAAGCCGGCGCCATACGGCGCGACCGGGCATAGGCGGAGCGAATGAGTGATTTAAAGACTTTGTTATCGTTAAGATCGGCGTAAGTGTTTTCGAGTGACGCGAAAGCGGCGTCACCCTCGTCATAATAAAGCTCAAAAAGCTTTTCACAGGCTTCGCTCTGCATATACTCTATCTCGGTTTCGGAAAGCAGCGAAAAAGCCGGGTCGATACCGGCGGCAAAATAATACTGCCTTATCACATTGAGGCAAAAGGCGTGAAAGGTGGATATCTGCGCGGAATCTATTTTGTTTATCTGCTGCGCCAGCCGTTTGTCGGTACGGTTTCGGCGAAAGGCCTCGTAAAGGCCGCTGCGTATGCGGCGGCGCATTTCGGCCGCGGCGGCACGGGTAAAGGTGACTACCAGTATGCCGTCTATGTCGCATCTGCCGTCGATGACGGCGCGCACGATTCGCTCGGTAAGCACGGCGGTCTTGCCGCTGCCGGCACCGGCGGAAACGAGAATATCACTGCCGAAATCTTCGACAGCCTGTTTTTGCGCGGCGGTATAATTCATTCGGCGAACACCTCCTTAATGTTTTTGCCGGCGGGTGAGTTAATATCTCGGTATTTATTTCCCGGGAAATCTTCGGAAAACTTACATATATCGCCGTATTTACAATACCGGCAGCCGGTATCATCAGGCGAGGATCTTATGCGGTAGGGCGCGATGGCTATATCGGCATGGCGCATACGTTTATAAAATGCGGTGATGTTTTCTTCCGTTTTCTTTAATATCAGCCGAAAGCCCTCGCTGTCGGTCACATTTTGGCTCTCGACCGGTTCACCGCTTTGAAATTTTACGCCTTCTATGTACGACCCGCTCTCCGCCAAATTATCCATGGCCTTTATCACCCGCAGATCCTTCAGAGCGATACCGTTTTGGCGAAAATTTTCTTTGACCTTTACGGCGACGGCGGACAGCTCCGCCTCATTTTTTATCGAAACCATTTTCGGCTTTAAACGCAGGTAAAATACGCCGCCAGGGCTGCTGTCGGCATTGTTGTCGGTATAAGCCCTTATATATACCGGCAGCTGCAATGACAGCCCGAAGTATGTTTTGGTAATATCAAAATCCTTGCTGCCGGTCTTATAGTCGATGATACGGGCATACTTGCGCTCGCCGATCACGCAGCTGTCAATGCGGTCGATCTTTCCCTCGATAAAGATTTTTTCGTTTTCGGCGGTCTCAATACATATCGGCACATATTTTTTTTTGAACTTGAACTGAGCTTCAGCTTCCTCGATAAGAAAATCGGAATATTTCAGCTGCTCGGTTATCTGTATGGCGGCCACCGCAGCGCTGCGGCGCAGTTTTTTGCGCAGATAATCGCTGTAACGTACCCGCTCGTAGCGCCCGGCTTTAAATGAAGCGCAGACCTCGTCGGTCAGCGCGCTGACGGTATCGGTAATAAGCTCCTCACCGGCGCTTTTCGGGTCGATGCGCCCGGCCATGATCAGCTCGGAATATTTTTGGATGATCTCATGCAGCACGCTGCCGGTATCAAGCTCGTCCGGTTTGTTTTCCACCCGTTTCTGCGGGTAGAGGATATATTCGGTAAAAAACGAAAACGGGCAGGCGGCGTATCTCTCAAGGCGGGTAACGGAAAGCGCGGCGCCGGCTTGCAGCGCCTTTGTAAACGCCTCACGGTTTTTGATGACCGCTTCATTGCTGTAATCAAGCGCGGCATCGGCAGCCGCCGTATAGTAAGAGTATCTTTCATCATCACGAAAGCAGTCATAAACGGCGTCGTAAACATCTTCGTTTCCTGCCGGTTCAAGGCGAAAAGGCCGCTGCGAATAATCGGCGGTCATCGCGGCAAAAGCCGTTTCCGGCGAGATCACCCCGTCAAAACGCCCGGCGGTGCAGATATTTTCGGGAAACATCTCCGTCAGCTTATCAAAAAGACGGTCGGGCATATAGGCGGTATTTTCACCGTCGGCGGACATATCAAAGCGACTGACAAAAAGCTTTTGCGACGGCTTGGTAAGCAGCGTATAAAGAATGAAGCTTTCTTTTTCGCGTTTGTAATCGGCGGTATCGATAAATTCTACACCGTTTTCTTTCAATGCGGCCTTATCGGCGTCGGAAAGTATGCCGCCCGGGCTGACCGCGGCCGGCAGCATACCTTCGTTGGCGCCCATGATAAACATTGCCTTTACCCCTGAGGCGCGGCTGCGCACGACATCGCCGACATTTACCCGATCGGGCGCCGCGGGGATAACGCCGACATCGCAAACGCCCAAAGAGTATGAAAGTATTTCATGCAGCGCGCCCACGCTGATCTCGGTATCAGCTAAAAAGCGCTTCATCTGAGCTAAAACAGCGGTTATTTTGTTGTATATCTGCGCGTATGTATTGGCGGTCTCGTAATCGGCAGCCTGCTGAAAGCTGTCGCAGTAATCGCGTATGCGCTGTGAAAAGCCGGTCTCCTCCAGATAATAGTAGATAGCTTCGGCGTATTCACCGGCGGTGCGCTGTTCACGCATGCGCTCGCGGAACAAAGCCACAGGCGCGATAATACGGCGGCGGATATCATTGACGGCATCGAGATCGTAAGTCTGCCGTATATTATTGAAGCTCAAATCCTTCAGCCACATACCGCCCTTTACGCCGAACTCGCGCGCGTAGTTTTCCATCAGCGCCGCTTCGTCGCCGCTGACCCCGGCAAAGCCCGTTTTGGAAAAAGCGATGATGTCGGCTGTCGTAACATTCTCGCCCAACCCGGTGAGAAAAAGCAGTGCCTTGACCGGTGAGGAAAAGACGACACGCCGCCGCATATCGGCAAAAAACGGTATGCCGGCCTGTGTAAATACATCTTCAAGCACCGGCTCGTAGAGCGGCATATCGGCTACGGTAACGGCGATATCGCCATAGCGGCAGCCGCCGTCGCGTACCAGCTCGATAATGCGGGCAGCCGCCCATGCCGCCTCGGCGTAAATATCGGCGGCGGCGAAAAGTGCAACGGAATCGGTCTTGCCCTCGTACGGCGTCACCTCCGGCGAAAGTACATTTTTCTCGATAAAATCTATGGCCGGCGGAGAGTTGTGCCTTCCCTCATGCAGTGTCCTGCGCACGCCTGCCGCTCCCGCACATTTCGTCAGCTCTTCGGCGGTGGCGGCGGTAACGGCAAAATCATCGTCATTTTCATCGGCACAAAGGGTAAAGGTAACTCCGCGGGCTGCTTCGGCAAGCGCTTCTATAAACGAATAAGCGGAGCGGTCGAAGGTATAGAAGCCGTCAAAAAAGAAATAGGTCTCGCGCACCGCGGCGCTGGCGGGTACAAAAGAAGCGGCGACGCTGAGAAACTCGTCCTGATCGGTATATTCATCGCCCAATATTGCCGTATAGCTGTCATAAAGCAGCTTCATGTCGCTCAGCTTGCGCTTCAGCTGATTATCAAAGGCGCCGCCGGGCGCGACAAGATCTGCGCCGCTGAGAGCATTGCGCTTTATCTCGCTGAGCAGCGCGGTCACATCATCGGCAAAACCGCCGGAGGAGGCTACGCCGCGAAACACATCGAGCTCGGTAAGGCGGCGGCCGATCATATATTTGACGATAAGCGCTTTACCTTCTTCGCTCAGTACCTTCGGCGCGGCCGCGCCGTTTTCGGCGCAGATTCCGGCAGCCAGCCTGTTCATGCTGACAACGCCGATATCGGCCGCGGCGCTTACTCCCAGCGCATTGAAAACGTTTCGCTCCGCCGCGAAGGTGAACTGTTCCGGCACCACGATATAAACACGCGCGTCGCGAGGCAGCGCCTTTATGCGCCGGTACATCTCGTATGTTTTGCCTGTACCCTGTCTGCCCAGAATGATATCCAAACCGATCACGCTCCCATCTGCCGGTATTCAGATAAATTTATTGTTTATAATAAAATATTTTTTCGGTATTCGGCATAATACGCCGATATATGCCGTAAAAACAGTGCGGCCCGACACACGGCAGGGTATCGGTAAAGCACATAAGCTTAGACTTTTTACGGTGAATGTATATTATATTTTAATACATTACACTTTCACAGTCAAACAAGACGGTTAAATGCGAAAGTAGCGACAAAAACCATGAAAAGATTTTGAAACAGCGGCGATTATGATATAATATTTCTGCTTATCGAGCGCGGAGAGGTGTCTGAGTGGTCGAAGGTGCTCGCCTGGAAAGCGGGTGTACGACAAAACGTACCGCGGGTTCGAATCCCGCCCTCTCCGCCATTGTTATTTAGAAATGCTCAACAGCTTTTGTCATGTCTTTGAGGCAAGCCTCAGACATTCCAAAGAGCTGTTTTTTATATGGCTTGAAGCCTGCGACCCTTAAAAAGGGTCGCTCCGGTTTGGCTG
>CAZIQU010000054.1:0-8280 GCA_964541445.1 uncultured Lachnospiraceae bacterium
CGTAACGGGAGCAAATTCCAGAGCTCTTAAAAGCCTTTCCGATATGCTGAAAGGCAAGCAGGGGCGTTTTCGCCAGAACCTGCTGGGCAAGCGCGTCGACTATTCAGGGCGTTCAGTTATAGTTGTCGGACCAGACCTGAAAATATATCAGTGCGGCGTACCCAAGGAGATGGCCATAGAGCTCTTCAAGCCCTTCGTCATGCGTGAGCTGGTAAAGCGCAAGCACGACCAGAACATCAAGAGCGCCAAGCGCAAGGTGGAAAGGCAGAACCCGGTCGTATGGGACGTTCTCGACGACGTTATTAAAGATCACCCCGTGCTGCTCAACCGCGCCCCTACGCTGCACCGCCTGGGCATACAGGCCTTTGAGCCGATACTTGTAGAGGGCCGCGCTATTAAGCTGCACCCGCTCGTATGTACCGCTTACAACGCCGACTTTGACGGCGACCAGATGGCCATACACGTGCCGCTTTCGGTAGAGGCTCAGGCCGAAGCCCGCATACTGATGCTGGCGGCCTACAATATACTCAAGCCGCAGGACGGCAAACCGGTAGTAGCCCCCGGACAGGATATAATCCTCGGCAGCTATTATCAGACGCTCTCTTATACCGGTGTCATCGGCGAGGGCAGCCATTTCGCCGATCTTGCGGAAATGGAGATGGCCTACGCCAATAAAGATGTCGATCTGCACGCCACGGTAACGGTAAGAGTTACCCGTGAGTTTGAGGGCAAGAGCTATACGCGCAGCGTTGAATCAACCGTGGGACGTTTTCTCTTCAACGAGATAATCCCGCAGCAGCTGGGCTTTGTAAAGAGAGAAACTCTCGACGATATGTTTAAGCTGGAGATCGATTCCACCGTTGATAAGGGCATGCTCTCCAAAATAATCTATCAGTGCTTTTTAACCTTCGGCCCGGCCAAAACCTCGGTCGTGCTGGATGCTCTTAAAACCAACGGCTTTAAATATTCCACGCTCAGCTCGCTTTCCATCGGCGTAGCCGACATGGAGGTACCGCCGGCCAAGGCTGAGATACTCGCCCGCGCCGATGAAGAAGTCGGTAAGATATTCAGTCAGTATTCCCGCGGTTTCTATACGAACGCCGAAAGAAAGCGCAAAACCATAGATGTATGGACTCAGGCCTCCAACGAGGTAACCGAAGCCCTTATGTCCAACCTTGACCCGAAGAACCCTATCAACATGATGGCCAACTCGGGCGCCCGCGGCAGCCAAAACCAGATAAGACAGCTGGCCGGCATGCGCGGCCTGATGGCTTCACCTACCGGCGAAATCATCGAGCTGCCGATACGCGCCAACTTCCGTGAGGGCCTTGACGTGCTGGAATTCTTCATTTCCTCGCACGGCGCCAGAAA
This sequence comes from uncultured Lachnospiraceae bacterium, assembly GCA_964541445.1. Classification (GTDB taxonomy): domain Bacteria; phylum Bacillota; class Clostridia; order Eubacteriales; family Anaerofustaceae; genus CAZIQU01. The sequence continues at coordinate 1,372 of CAZIQU010000054.1, forward strand.
GGGTCTGGCCGATACCTCTCTGCGTACCGCCGAATCGGGCTACCTTACCCGAAGACTCGTCGATGTCAGCCAGGATCAGATCATTCGCGAGCATGACTGCGGTACCGATATAGGCTTTGAGGTAGCGCCGATCAAAAACGGCAACGATACCATAGAAGCCCTGCGCGAACGCATCAGCGGCCGCTATGCCTTTGAGGACATCACCGATCCGGCTACCGGCAAGGTGATAGTAGCCAAAAACGAAATGATAACCATACCCAAGGCCGATGAGATTACCGCGGCCGGCATTAAGAAAGTAATGATACGCACGGTATTCAACTGCAAGAGCAAGGTGGGTATCTGCCAGAAATGCTACGGCGCCGATATGACCACTCTTAAAATGGTAAACATCGGTGAGGCCGTGGGCATCATCGCGGCCCAGTCCATCGGCGAGCCGGGTACTCAGCTCACCATGCGTACCTTCCATACCGGCGGTGTCGCCGGAGCCGTCGATATCACCCAAGGTCTGCCGCGTGTTGAGGAGCTTTTTGAAGCCCGTCACCCCAAGGGCCAGGCGATCATCAGCGAAATAAACGGCACGGTCTCATTGCAGCAGAACAAAAAGAACATGCGCGTTATTCAGGTGGATAACGGCGAGGGCGATATTCGCGAATATGAAATACCCTACGGCGAAACGATACTGGTACGCGACAGCCAGCCGGTAAAGGCCGGCGACGAGCTGACCAAGGGCTCTATCAACCCCAACGATCTGCTGGCAATCAAGGGCATGGACGGCGTGGAAAGATATATATTGCAGGAGGTACAGAAGGTGTACCGTCTGCAGGGCGTGCATATCAACGATAAGCATATCGAAGTGATAATCCGCCAGATGCTGCGCAAATGCCGCGTTACCGAAAGCGGCGACACGCCGCTGCTGGCCGGCACCAATGTGGATATGATCGAGCTTGAGGATGCCAACAATAAGGCCATAGCCGAGGGCAAGGCCCCCGCCGAGGCCGAGCGCATATTGCTGGGCATCACCAAGGCGTCTCTGGCTACGTCATCGTTCCTTTCCGCCGCCTCCTTCCAGGAGACGACGCGGGTACTGACCGACGCCGCCGTAAAGGGCAAGGTCGATCCGCTGGTCGGTCTTAAGGAAAACATCATTATCGGCAAGCTCATACCGGCCGGTACCGGCATAAAAGCCTACACCGATATAGAGCCGGAATACGAGGGCAAGTACGACATCGACATACCGGACGAATACCTTTACGGTGAGGACGGCGACGAGGCCGCCTTTGACGGCTACGACGATGACGAAAGCGACAGCGAACCGAATGATGATAACGCCGCCGAGGAAAGCGGTAAAACCGATGATGCAGCGAACAAGGAAGACATAACGGTAAATGTAGAATAGAAACGCTGTGATTTCAAAAAACCGATAAATTACACCGAAAAACAACAAAAGGGATAACGCCTCACGGCGGTATCCCTTTTTCGTCCTCACCCTAAACGGCTTTTATTCGCCGTTTTCTTCCGCGGGGTGCGGATAGCCTTTCCCGTAAAACGCTTTATAGGTATCTACGGCGGCAGCGCCGTCGTTAAAATAGAAGACCCGACCGGTCGCCGTGCAGACGGTGCGGCATGTATATTCACAGTCATGGCAGCAATCGCAGCCGCAGCCGCCGTTATTTTTGTTTTCTCTGTTACAGCAGCTCATTCGCATTACCTCATGTCAAAAATTTGCTTCGCTATATAGTATCGCCGTCGGCGGAAAACGTGAATGGCTTTTTTGTCGGCGGGGATATTTTTTTGTTGATAATAAATCTATATTCTGCTATTATATAGATACTGTCGATTTATGAGCGGCATCTTAATGCGCAACGGTCTTATCGACAATTTTTTACGAAGTTATTAACAGGTATTATAACACATTTCATTATGTTTTGTTGTATATAGGTCTTTTTACACTGATTTACGGCAGCGCGGCTGTTGATAATTCGGTGTCTGCGGATCGCCTCTGATAGCTGTACCGCAAATTTTTTTTCGGAGCCTTGCCATGGATAATATGTACGACATTTGGAACATCGCCTGTGAATATATCGAAAACAACCTGCGTAACCCGATGGTTTACAATACCTACATCGAAACGATGGAACCGGTATACTGCACCGATGATACTTTTGTTCTCAAGGCCTCACCGCTGGTAAAGTCACTGGTTCTGAAGCTTTACGACGGTCTGGTGGGCAACGCTCTCAAATTCGCCAACGAGGGCACGCCGCTGCAGGTAAGGTATATCACCGATGACGACGAGTACAACGAGATCGCCATAGCCGAGCTGACGAGAAGCTCTTCCAAATTCACCAATGTACGCCTCAACCCCAAATATACCTTTGATACCTTTGTCGTCGGGCAAAACAACCGTCTGGCGCACGCGGCCAGCATCGCCGTGGCGCAGTACCCGGGCAAAAAATACAATCCGCTGTTCATTTACGGCGGCGCCGGGCTGGGCAAGACGCACCTGCTGCAGGCCATAGCTCAGTACATACTACGCGAAAACCGCCGCATGAATGTCGCCTTTGTTACCAGTGAGCAGTTTACCAACGACTTTATCTCTGCTATCACCAATAAGACCAATATCGAATTCCGCAAGCGCTACCGTCAGGTAGATGTGCTGCTCGTTGACGACATGCAGTTCATGGCCAACAAGGAGGGCACGCAGGAAGAATTTTTCCATACATTCAACGACCTTTATACCGCCGGCAAGCAGATAATACTCACCAGCGATAAAGCGCCCAAAGAAATAAAGGGCTTTGAGGAAAGACTGCTGACCCGTTTCGAATCGGGGCTCACCTGCGATATATCGCCGCCGGATTACGAGACCAGAGTGGCTATACTGCGCCGCAAGGCCGAAGAAGAGCAGCTGATAATGAATAACGACATGTTCGACTTCGTAGCGGAAAATATGGGCTCGAATATCCGTGAGCTTGAGGGCGTGCTTTCCAAGATAAAGGTGCTTTCAGACCTTAACGGCGGGCCCATCAGTGTGCAGATGCTGCGTGAAAACCTGCGCGATATACTCTCGGCCAACAAAACGCATATTTCCGTAGAGGTGATCGTACAAACGGTAGCCCGACATTTCGGCGTTACTTACAGTGAGATACTTTCGCAGAAGCGTACCATGAATATCGCCAACGCCCGTCAGGTAGCCATGTACCTCACCCGCGAGCTTACCGAGCTTTCTTTGCCGGCTATCGGCGATTATTTCGGCGGCCGCAACCATTCCACGGTGATACACGCCTACAACAAGATAAGGGACGAAGAGAGCGCCGATGTCACCTTTAAAAACGAGCTTAACACCCTGACAAACTCCATCAAGGACGAAACCATAAAAGAAAAGTGATATTTTTATCAACAGTCCGGTTTCGGCCGCGCACAGTTTATCAAAAGGTAAATAACGGCCGCTTCACAGGTTGATAACAGTTCAATAATCAAAAAAACGGCGTTATTAAAGAGCTGAAAGCTGTTTTGAACATTGTTGACATACACTACTACGACTGCTGCTGCTATTTTAAATAAATAATATAAACCAGTAAGAGGTGACGATATGAAATTTTCAGTCGAAAGAGCCGATATGGCCAAAGCGCTGGCAACCGCCGGACGGGCGGTATCAGCGAGAACGACTATGCCGGTGTTGGAATGTGTGATGATGAGCGCCGACGCCGACAGAATAATACTCAAGACCAGCGATACTGAAATGAATATAATCACTTCGGTCAGCGCCCATATATCTATGGCCGGCAATGTGCTGGTGCCATATAAGCGTCTGGCAGAGCTGATTGACAAATACCCGGACGGCACGGTCTATTTCAATCTCGATGAGCATAATACGCTCTATATCAACTGCGCTCAGTCCGATGTGGCCATACTTTGCCGCAACGCCGATGAATTTCCCGATTTTAAGGCGCTGGTGACCGATTTTACGCCGGTAGGCGCTGAGGATCTCAAGAGCCTGATAAGAGAAACGGCCTTTGCCTGCGCGCCGGAGATAAGCATCAATCCCGTGCTGACCGGCGTTAATATGGAATATGAGGGCGGCAAGCTGACTTTTACCGCTTTGGACGGCTATAAGCTGGCTTCACGCAACATTGCTTTAGCCAAGCAGACCGATGAACCGGTAGAAGCTATTATACCCGGGCGCATACTCGGCGAAATACTTAAAATAGTTTCACTTTCCGCCGATAAACCCGAATTTGCCGTGGCCGATAATATGTTTGTATTGCAAAGCGGCGTATCACAGGTGCAGTGCTGCCTGCTCAACGGCCCTTATATCAATTACCGGGCGCTGATAACCACCGAGGTTAATACTATGGTCAACGCCGACAGAGCGGCGCTGCTGGCCAGTGTGGAGCGTGCTTCACTCATAACCGATGAGACACACAACTCACTCATCAAGCTCGACATAACCGACGAGCAGGTGACGATAGCCTCCAACAGCGATATAGGCAGCATTACAGAGGTCGTCTCGCTCATTAAAACGGGCGCAGACCTGAAAATAGCCTTCAACGCGAGATACATTATGGAGATACTTAAAACCGTCCGAGATGAGCGTGTGCTCATCGAGTTCAGAGACCGTACCGGCCCCTGCATCATCAGGCCGGTGGACGGCGAGAGCTACCTTTATCTGGTTATGCCGGTCAGGTACAGCGAATAAAAGCGCGCCCTATACCCGTAACTGTGGAAAAAATGTTTATATAAAAATTCAGCAACGCGACGGAGCGCCGGCAAAAAGCGGCCTCCGTCTTTTTTTACCGCTGTTTTTCGATTTTGAAGGCATTATGCACACATGAAGACAGAGTTATCAACAATGTGCAAAAAAATGTTGATAAGTCTTACATATCAAAGAAGATGCCGCTGAAACGGTTATTTTCAGCGTTGAAAACGCGCCGATATTTGCTTAAAGCGCAAATATATATTAAAATGCGGATATGACAGTAAAGTTAAACGAAAGTGTTTCTTATCTTAAAGCAAAGGAAGAGCCGCTTTCCGCCGATGTGGGTATTGTAAAAGGGCGGGAATATACCTGGTTTTTCGACTGCGGCGCCGATAAAGAAAGCCTTGAGCTGATTAACGGATGCGCCGGCAAAAAACGCGTCGTGCTGTCGCATTTTCATGCCGACCATACCGCCAACGCCGCCGCCGTAAATGATGCGGAGTTTTTCGGCGGTAAAAAGAGCATAGAGCGCGTAAAAAAGGGCCGTATCATCACCGAGGCCGTCTTTTTTGATGACGGCGCGGCTGTCGGCATACTGCCGTTTCCCTCAAGCCACTGCAAAAGCTCGCTGGTAATGACCGTAGGCAGCGATTACGCTTTTATGGGCGACGGTATATATCCGCGGATACTCGGCGGCGCCGCCGCATACAATCCGCAGCTGCTGCGTGAGAGCATCGCGTTTTTGGAAAAGCTGCCGGTTAAATACTGCCTTATCAGCCACAGTAAAGATTTCGTGCAGGAAAAAGGCGCCGTTATCGCTTATCTGCGTGAGCAGCTCTCCGCGCTGAAATGACCGCCGGGCGCGCCGCTTTCCGCCGCGGCGGGCAGATAATCGCACGATAAACTTGCGTAAGCGTGTCGGTTTTTGTTATAATAAGGCAAAAGTTCGCTTAGATAATACGGTGAGGAAAGAAAATGAAAAGTAAGACCATGCAGACGCCCGCTTCCGTCAGTTACGAGCAGGTGGATTCGATAGTAAGCAGTGAAGTTGTTCTTTCGGGTGATATTACCGCCGGCGGTTCGCTGCGTTTTGAGGGCACACTCAAGGGCAATATCACACTCTCCGGCAATCTTATCATCGGCCGCAATTCTTATGTACAGGGTGATATTAAAGCCACAAATATCCATATCATCGGTACGGTTGACGGAAACGTCAGCGCCGATCAGCTTAAGCTTCTTTCCACCGGCAGGCTCAACGGCGACGCCTCGGTGCGCACTATCATCATCGATGAGGGCGCGGTTTTCAACGGCCGCTGCCATACGGTGACGGTGGAGGACAAGGAACCGGATATCAACGATATACTTAATGTAATAGATTAGCGGCATATAGATTATATAAAGCCGCTGAAATAAATGACCGTGAAAATCGGGGCGGCAGAATCAACTGCACCCCAAAAGTCTTACAGTATGATATGCTGAAAGATTTTCGGGGTGTTTTTTTTATTTAAAAATAATTATTCCGCCATATCCCGGCAGACGGATCTTTTTTCGTTCGGGCAACCCCATAATATCGCCGCCTGATATTGCCCGAAATAAAATTTTAAAGCAAATGCTTAATGTGCGCAAATATCATTGCCGCGTACAATCTCATTATTGCAGCGCGGCAAGATTATGCGGTCAAATGATGATCTGTTCAATCGGAATCGGCGCGGACGAATACCGCTTTGTAGCCCTCTACGTTCAGCGCCCATGTGTCGGCGGCGCTGTCGGTTGTCATGAAGCTCATGTACCAGTCGCCGTCATTCGTTTTGAAGATAACGCCGTCGGCGGCGTTCCAGCTGCCGTGGTTCATGGCGTTGTCGCCTACCTTGCGGTCGTAGGTGCCGTCTTCATAAAATTTAAAATACAGCTCTTCCTCGGCGCAGTACCACTCACCGATGAGCATTTTAAATTCCTCGGTATTATGCAGCTGTCCCTCCAACACGTCGCTCGCGGGGAAGCACATACCGACATTGTCGTAATAGCTGTATAAGATGAGGCCGCTGCCGACAAAAACATAAGAGAAGCCGTATTCGTTGCTGCCGCCCGATTTCGGCTTTATTGTTATATTGCCGCTGTATGTATCCAGCGTATAGGTGAAGCTGCCGCCCGGTATGCCTAAGGCATTGCCGGAATCAACGCTGCCGCTGCCGTCACTGCTGAAGGTCAGCTTGGAA
>CAZIQU010000055.1:0-8216 GCA_964541445.1 uncultured Lachnospiraceae bacterium
AATATGAAATAACACGGGGAGGCACGGCTTATGGACGATACACACGCACTCACGGAGGCTGTCTACTACATTCTGCTGTCGCTTTATTCACCGAAGCACGGCTACGGCATAATGCAGCAGACCCAACAGCTGTCTGACGGAAAGGTGCGGCTGGCCGCCGGCACTTTGTACGGTGCGCTCAGCAACCTGTGCGTAAAGGGCTGGGTAGAGGCCGTACCGGGCGGCGATGAAGAACGCCGCAAGCAGTACCGGCTTACCGCCGCCGGCGAGGCCGTACTGCGCGGCGAGCTGCAAAGACTGCGCCGGCTGGTTGCCAACGGCGAAGAAATTTTGGAGGTGGAAAATAATGACTGAACATAAAACCGTATTCCGCTGGTGGTGGGCATGGTCCTTCGATAAGGAGGAGCAATGGCTCAACGATATGGCCATGGAGGGCTGGGCGCTTGATTCCGTCGTCTTCTGCATATTCGGTTTCAGTCGCTGCGAGCCCGGCGAATATACCGTCCGGCTTGAAATGCGCCCCGATAACAGCGGTTATTTGCAGCTTATGCGCGATATCGGCGCGGAATATATCGGCAGATGCATGCAATGGATCTATTTCCGCCGCAAGTCGGAGCTCGGCGCCTTCGATATTTTTTCCGACCTCGATTCGCGTATCGCGCATCTCGAAAGGATCGCCGCGATGCTGCGCGTCATCGGTGTGGCCAATATAATAATCGGCACGGTAAACGCTATGCTGCCGTCATCGGTGGGTATAGCCAACCTGCTGTGCGCTTGTCTGCTGATGTACGGCTTGGGCCGTATCCGCGGTAAGGAAGATGAACTGAAAAAAGAAAGGACTCTGCACGAGTAGTTTGTGCCGAGCCTTCTTCTTTACTTCTGCTTTATGCGGCCCGCCTCCCGCAGAAATTCCACGGTGTCGCGCAGCGTTTCTGCCAGCGCCCGGGGCTTATAGCCAAGCTCCGCTGCCGCCTTTTCGTGCGAAAAAACGGCGTTGCATTGCAGAGTATAAAGTGAATAAGCGGTATAGAGCGGCGCTTCCTTTTTTATCTTGTAATATGCTTCCGCCAGCGGCGCCGAAAGCTTGGCGAACCACAGCGGCAGGTATGTTTTCAGCGGTTTTCTGCCGATTACTGCCGCCAGGGTATCGAGCAGCTCTTTTACCGTAATATACCGGTTCGTCAGCAGATAGCACTCGCCGCCGCGCCCTTTTTCGGCGGCGGCGATAACGCCGGCAGCCACATCGCGTACATCGACAAAGTCATAGCCGCCGCTGACCGCCGCAGTCAGCCCGCCGTTGACAAAATCGATCACCAGCTGCGTGATATGCCCGTGGCCGTAGTCGCCGGGGCCGATTATGCCCGAGGGATGCACCACGGTAAAAGCATGCCCCTGCGCCGCCTTGGCCAGTACATAGGCCGTAGCCTCGGCTTTCGTTTTTGCGTAAGCGCCCTCAACATATTCCGGCGAGAAATCTTTTGTTTCCTTCATCACCGTGCCGGCCGGCGCTTCCGGTACGGCGTGTACACTGCTGACATAGACGAGTTTTTTCACCTGCGGCAGTGATGCGCACATGTCTGCGACGTTTTCGGTGCCCCTTACATTCACATCGTAAAGCAGCGGGTCGGTATGCGAGGCAATACTGACAATACCGGCGCAATGCACGGCGATAATCTCCTGCCCGCTCTCGGCGGCAAAAAATTTCTGCATATCGGCGCGGCTGCGCACATCGCCGCTCATTATTTCTGCCTGAGGCGGGAGCTTATCCCGGTTAGCTTCCCCCGGCAGCACCAGTGCCCTCACTTTTTGGCCGGCTGCCGTCAGCTGCTCAACGATGTTGAGCCCCAAATGACCGGCTGCGCCGGTTACCGCATAGACTGTTTCCGTTTTCAAACACCTCCGTTTTTGTATTAAACGTATAATGTCTGCTTCGCCTTATGGCCCGCGGCCGCGAAGGCGGAGCTGAGAAAAATGAACTTTTCCGGCGTCAGCTTCAGCAGATACATACGCGCCGGCATCTCGAGCATTTTTTCGTAATTGAGCCCCTTTGCCTGCGCCGTAAGCCGGTATTCGTCACTCTCGGGCGCTATCAGCTTTATCCGGCCGCAGACCTGCAGGCCGCGCAGCGCGGAAAACGTGGTATATTCATCGTATATGGCCAGACAGGCGTCTTCCCGCAAAAGGAAGTTGGCGAATTTTTCGCCGCCTTCGCTGAAAAAGTAGAAGCAGCCGTCACGGTAATTGTATTCAAGAGGGGTGGCGCGTATGCCGCCGATGCCGTCACCGGCCAAAGCGCCGGTATTATGCGCGGCGATAAATTCCTCTGCGGCCGCCTTCAGCTCATCGGGCGCCATGTCCGCTTCGCCCTCAAATAAGCGCCTTATGGCAAGCGCCGCCGCCACGGTATCACTGTCATTGCTGCTGTCGCTGTATTTGAAATCGCCGCCTATCTTGCGGTAAAAGTCCTCCAGCCGCTCGCGTTCCTCCGCCGTCAGCTTTTCCGGGTCAAGCACGCCTCCCAGCGCACCGCGGTAAACGATATCGGTTTCCGCCGCGAGGTCAAACTGAGCGCAGCATCTGTCACTGCCGCCCAACGAAGCGCAGATAAGCGCTGTGCGGCGGCCGCTCAGCCATTCGCGCTGTTCGGCAACGAATGCGCTCATCTCCGGCAGAATCTTTTCGTTATATATTGAGCTTATCAGTACCGCATTGGCGAATTTACCGTATTTTTCCGCCGAAAATTCCCGCGGCGCAATCACCGCCGCCGGCCCCAAAATCGGCGCCATCATCTCCGCCGCGGCACGGGCGCTTCCGTGCCGTGAAGCATATACCAAAAGTGTTTTATCCAAAACTGTCACCTCCGTTTAAATAAAAAACAAAGCGGCATAAGCCGCCTTGCGCCAATCTATTTTTTGCCTGATTTCTCCGTTTTTTTACCGTTTTCATCGGGCAGCTTTATCTCAGTGAGCTTAACATCGATAAACTTGTTATTCACCAATATCTGCACCAATGAAATCAGCATATACACTATCCAGTACACACAGAACATCTGCGGCAGGGCGATGGAGGCCACCAGCGTTATGCCCAGAGCGATATAGTCAAACCAGCGTCGTTCCACCAACGAACGGTCGCTCATGTAGGTATCGTGAAAATATTGCAGCAGCACGGCGGCAGCCGGCAGCGCCATATAGCGTAAGGCGCTTATATCGGGCCAAAGCGAGCGAATACCGTTAAAGGTAAAGATCGTCATATCGGGTATAAACAGAAAAGATACCGCCGCGTCCGCCGCGCCGGTGATATACAGCGCCGGTGTACGCATGGTCAGCGAAATCATCGTGGCGATGAACATCTCCAAAATATAATAGAAGATGAAGCCGAATGTTACATACTGGTTTTTCAGCAGCAGCTCCGAAATGGCCTGCCCTCGCTTATCGGGATTTTTGTCGTACTTTTTATTGATCTTGTCTATCTTGGGCTGCAGCATCTCGGCCATCTTGGGCGAGCGGTAGTACTTGTTGGAAACGAACATAAACAACAGCTTGAGTATGGCCGCGAAAACGGCGACCGAAAAGACAAGGCTGCCCGTCGATGAGTAAAATGTCGTGAGCATCCTGCCGAAAAATTCGTAAATCGAGTTCATCATATTCTCCGTATATTTTTATAAATACATTATAGCATAAGCAAACCGTTCTTTTATATAAAGGCGAAAATTCGTTTTTACAGTTTTACCGCGCCCGCCGAGCGTACCGCCGTTACCGTGACGGCTTCCGCGCCGAAAACCTCGCGCATGGCCCCGGCAAACATACCGGCATCCTCACGGCGCACCGCCGCTATGGCCGTACCGGCAAAGCCGCCGCCCTGCAGCCGCCACGCGCCCCGGCCGGCCAGCAGCTTTTCCGAAAGAGCCAGCGCCAGAAGCAGGCTCTGATTCGCGGTTTCGCCGGGCACGCAGACGTTTTGCAGATACTGACACGACGAACGGCCGGAGGCAATGACTAAATCTAAAAGCAATGAGCTGTCACCCGTTTTTATCGCGTCAAGGGCGGCGGCGACGCGCCTGTTTTCGCCGAAAAAATGGTGCGCCCGCAGCAGCGCCCGGTCGAGCAGCCGCTCGCGCAGCGCCGCAGTCTGCCGATAAAAAGCACTCTCATCTGCCTGCGAAAGCCGCTGTACACCCAGCGCCTCGGCCACCGCCGTCATTTCCCGGGGAATAGCCGCGTATTCCTCCGCCAAAGCGGCATGGCTGCCGCCGGTCGCGGTGATGCATATAAGGTAGTCACGACAAAATACGGCGGCGTCCGGTTTCTCGCAGACAGGCGCCGCGGGTGAGGCAAAATCCATAAAGCTCAGGCCGCCCTCCGCGCAGGCCAGCTGATCCTCAAGACCGGAGGGCTTGCCGAAATATACGTTTTCCGCCCGCTGCGCGATCATCGCCGTGCGCAGCGGCCCGACAGTGCCGTTGTTGTAAAGATTATCGATAACAGCGCCGATAAGCACCTCAAATACCGCCGAAGAGGAAAGCCCGCTGCCGGCAAGCACATCGGAAGCGATCACGGCGTCAAAACCGCCGAAGGCTATGCCCTGCTCACGGCAGGCCGCACATACCCCGCGCAGCAGCGCCGCCGAGGTGTTCTTTTCCGCCGGGCGCATTACCGTATCGGTGGCATCTATAATCATATCGTCATAGCCCTCGCTGCTGACATGGATAACACCGTCGCCGCGTATGGCGCAGGCCGCCATTGCATCGCTGCTTACCGCCGCGGTGATGACCCGCCCGCCTTGATGGTCGGTGTGATTGCCGATAAGCTCGCAGCGGCCCGGCACGCTGATAAATACGGCTTCTTTTTCGCTGTGAGTATATTTCTCGCACAGTAAACGCAAAAGAGAGAGCGCGCGGTCACGCTGAACGGCAAACGCCTCTCTGCCGTAAACGGCGCGTATGTTTTCGGCGGTACTTTCGGATATATTAAAGCCCATAACGATGTTCACCCCGTATAAAATAAAACAGCCGTACCCGCGCTGTCCTTGAAAGCTTAACATTCTGCCCGGGTCTCGAACGATTGATTTATATTATATCACCGGTGTGATATAATATAAACAAAGAAATATCCCCAGGAACGGAGCATTATGTTTATAGATAAAACACAGATAACCGTTAAAAGCGGCAAAGGCGGCAACGGCGCCGTCTCTTTTCACCGTGAGAAGTTTGTTGCCAACGGCGGACCCGACGGCGGCGACGGCGGCCGCGGCGGCAGCATAATATTACAGGCTGACCGCTCGCTGAACAACCTCGGTGCGTTTCGCTACACCCGCTCGTTCAAGGCCGATGACGGCGAAAACGGCGGAGCAAGCAACTGTTCCGGCAAGGATGCCGCCGACCTGATAATCAAGCTGCCGGTGGGCACGGCGGTGTTTGATGTCGCTTCGGGCATGCTCATCGCCGATCTTACCGAAGACGGCCAGAAATACACCGCGGTAAAAGGCGGCCGCGGCGGACAGGGCAATCAGCATTATGCCACGGCGACACGCCAGAGCCCGCGCTTTTCAAAGCCCGGGGACGCCGCCGAGGAAAAGGAACTGACCCTCGAGCTGAAAACCATTGCCGATGTCGGCCTGATCGGTTTCCCCAATGTGGGCAAATCGACGCTGCTTTCACGGGTCACCAACGCCAAGCCGAAGATCGCCGGCTATCATTTCACTACGCTTACGCCCAATCTGGGCATAGTACGCTACAAAAACGCCGCTGATTTTATCATAGCCGACATACCGGGGCTGATCGAGGGCGCCAGCGAGGGCGCAGGGCTGGGTCACGATTTTCTGCGCCATGTGGAGCGCACACGCCTGCTGGTACATGTTATCGACGTTGCCGGCAGCGAAGGACGCGACCCCAAGCGTGATTTTGACATTATCAACGACGAGTTGTTCGCTTATTCACCCAAGCTGAAGGAGCGCAAGCAGATAGTTGTGCTGAATAAAGCCGACCTGCTTGCCGATCGAGCTGAGGCTGAGGAGATAAAAAAGTATTTTACCGATAAAGGCCATGAAACCTTTGTGATCAGCGCCGCAGCCGACGGAGAGTTCGGGGCGCTGCTTGACAGCATTGTGCGCGAGCTTTCACAGATAAGCAGCGAGCCGCTGCTGTTTACCGGCGAAGAGCTGGCCAACCATACCTTTGTACCGCAGACGGATTTTGAAATTAAAAAGACCGGCGAAATATATTATGTTACCGGCAAGATGATGGAAAGACTCGTGCCCAGCGTCAACTTCGGCGATTACGAAAGCCTCGCTTATTTTCAGCGCGTGCTCAAAAATAAGGGCGTATTCTCCAAGCTGGAGAAAATGGGCATAAAAGAGGGCGATACCGTCGATATAGAAGGCTTTGAGTTCGAGTATTACCGCTAAACGGAAAGGTGCGTGAATAATGGCGTTACCCAGATACGGCGTTTTCGGCGGCAGCTTCAACCCGCCGCATTACGGCCATATACAGCTGTGCAATTATGTGCGGCGAACGATGATGCTCGACCGACTCATTCTCATGCCGACCGGCGACAATCCCTTTAAGGATGAGGGCGCGGTCAGCCGTGAGGACCGGCTCGAGATGCTGGAAAGAGCCGCCGCCGAAATAGCCGGCGGCGAGATCAGCCGTATGGAGATCGACCGCAGCGGCAAAAGCTATACCGTCGATACGATGGCGGCGCTGACCGCCGGCGAAAACGCCGAAATGTATTTCATCTGCGGCTCCGATATACTTTTTCAGCTGCGCGAATGGAAGGACACCGAAAGACTCTGTTCGCTTACCCGTTTCATCACCGTGCTGCGGCAGGGTGTAGACAACAGCGGCGCGCTTTATGAGGCAGAGGCGCTCAACGGCAAATACGGCGCCCGCATCGCCCTGCTGACCGGTTACCGCCCCGACGGCATTTCTTCAAGCGAGGTACGGCGCAGACTGGCAGCCGGTGAAGACACCGACGGGCTTATACCCGCGGCGGTGAGTGATTATATCGAAAGGCACGGTCTTTACAAATGACAGAAGATTATACGGCGCTCACCGCAAAGCTGCGCGCCAATTTAAGTGAGCACCGCTATATACATACATTGGCTACGGCCGATACCGCCCGCGCGCTTGCCGAAAAATACGGGGCCGACCCGCAGAAGGCCTATCTGGCCGGTCTGCTGCACGACTGCGCCAAGGATATACCTTTCGACCGTCAGGTGGATATGGCCCGTGAGTACGGCATCGCCGTTGACGAGATCATGCTGCTGGCGCCGCACATCATCCACGCGCCGCTGGGCGCGGAGCTGGCCGTGCGCGAATATGGGCTTGAAGATAAAGAGATTTATACGGCCATAGCCTGCCACACCACCGGCCGTGAAAATATGAATATTCTCGATAAGGTGCTTTTCGTGGCCGATCTCATCGAGCCCAACCGCGATTATATCGGCATCGACGAGATACGCGCGCTGGCTTACAAAGATTTTGACGCCGCGCTGCTTATGAGCTTCGATAAGGTGATCGCCTTTGTGCTTTACGGCAAGGGGCTGCTGCACCCGGCAACGGTAAAAGCCCGCAATTATCTGATAAAGGAGTCATTGAAGGGTGAAAAGTAAAACCGTGCTGATAACGGGGGCTTCACGCGGCATAGGCCGCGCCTGCACCGAGGCCTTCGCCGCCGCCGGTTACAAAACCGTGGGCACATACCTGCACAGCGGCGAAAAGGCTGCCGAGCTTGAAACCCGCCTGAAACGCGCCGGCTACGATGTAATAATGAAGCAGCTTGATGTTGCCGATTCGGGTATGGTAAACGCGCTGCGCGACGAGCTGGCAGCCGCGGGCATCGCAGCAGATGTGCTGGTAAACAACGCCGGTATCGCTCAGCAGAAGCTCTTTACCGATATAACCGATGACGACTGGAACAGAATGATCGCCGCCGATTTAAGCGGGGCATTTTATACCTGCCGCGCCTTTTTGCCGGCGATGATATCAAATAAGTACGGCCGCATAATCAATATATCATCGGTGTGGGGCGTTGACGGCGGCTCGTGCGAGGTACATTATTCCGCCGCCAAGGCCGGGCTTATCGGGCTGACCAAGGCGCTGGCCAAGGAGGAAGGGCTCGCGGGCATTACCGTGAACGCAGTAGCACCGGGCGCGACCGCCACCGATATGCTCAGCGGCTTTACCGAAGCCGAGCTTGACGATATAGCCGACGAAAGCG
>CAZIQU010000056.1:0-7144 GCA_964541445.1 uncultured Lachnospiraceae bacterium
GTGAATTGCCCGCGTATTTTTCGCTTTTGAAGGATGAATGATATTGTCATCGGCCGATCAGTTATATTATAATCAGTACGGAGAATCAGTATGGAAAAAATTCTTATTACCGGCGGCGTGCCGCTGAAAGGCGAGGTTGATATCACCGGCGCCAAAAACGCGGCTTTGGGTATCCTTCCGGCCTGCATATTGGCGGACGGAGTCAGTATTATCGACAATTTGCCCGATATTCAGGATATAAAGAATTATTATGTGATACTGGAAAAGCTGGGCGCGGTGCTTACCCGCACCGGCGATGGCTTGGCAATCGACCCGCAGGGCATTTCCCGTGACAATATTCCGCTTATCGAAGAGGAATGCACCTGCATGCGCGCCTCTTATTATCTTTTGGGCACGCTGCTTTCCAAATTCGGCGATGTGACCATACCGCTGCCTGGCGGCTGCGATATCGGCGCCAGGCCGATCGATCTGCACATAAAGGGTTTTGAGGCTTTGGGCGCCGCCGTGGAAATGCGCGGCGGTTATATCCATGTCTTTGCCGACCGGCTGCGCGGCGCGGAAATATACTTTGATACGGTAAGCGTCGGCGCGACCATAAACGTTATGCTGGCGGCCGTCAAAGCGGAGGGCCTGACGGTGATAGAAAATGCCGCCAAAGAACCGCACGTTGTAGATATCGCCAACTTTCTCAACCTTATGGGCGCCAAGATAATGGGTGCGGGAACCGATACCGTGAAAATAAAGGGAGTAGAAAAGCTGGAGGGGCGTTCTTATTCCGTCGTTCCCGATCAGATATCCGCCGGAACATATATGATAGCCGCTGCCGCTACCTGCGGTGATGTGCTGGTGAAAAATGTCATACCCGAGCATCTCGATTCGGTATCGACGAAGCTCAGGGAAATGGGTCATACCGTTATCGAGCTTGATGACAGCGTCAGAGTTATCGGTCATACACCAATGGCACCGATAGCCATAAAGACCATGCCTCATCCGGGTTTTCCCACTGATTTGCAGCAGCCTATGGGGGTATTGATGTGCCTGGCTGACGGTGTGAGCAGTATCACCGAAAAAATATTTGAAAACCGCTTTAAGTATGTAAATGAGATAAAAAAAATGGGCGCCGATATCATTGTTAACGGCTCCGTCGCCATAGTCAACGGTGTGGGCAAGCTGTACGCCTCCAAAATAAGAGCCACCGATCTGCGCGCCGGTGCCGCCATGATTATCGCCGGACTGGTGGCCGAGGGTACTACCGAGGTGTACGAGCTGCAGCACATTGACCGCGGCTACGACAACATAGTGAACAGGCTGAAGCTGTTGGGCGCCGATATAGTGAGGACAAACGACTGAAATGAAACTTACCAGTCTTTTTTCCGGCTCCTCAGGTAACTGCATTCTGCTGCAGGGTGGGGAAGCCAATATACTTATCGATGCCGGGCTTTCCGGCAGCCGTATACGCGAAATGATTGCGCAGGCCGATGTGGCTCTCGAGGATATAGACGCCATACTGGTGACTCATGAGCATGACGATCATATAGCCGGCGTCGGCGTGCTTGCCAGAAGGTACGGTATGCCTGTCTGGTCAAACGAACAGACCTTTATGGCGATGCGCGGCAAACTCGGCAAGATAAAGGACGACACAGTGCGCCTGTTTGACAGCGGCCGCGCCTTTACCGTGAACGGGCTTAATATACTGCCTTACCGTACTTCGCACGACGCGGCGGAGCCGGTCGGCTTCCTTTTCGACGACGGAAAGGCGAAAGCAGCGCTGCTTACCGATACCGGGGTAATAACTGCGGCGGTAGCCGATACGGTGCGTGGGGCGAAAAGCGTTTTTATCGAATCAAATCACGATGTCGATATGCTCCTGTGCGGTCGTTATCCCGAGGTACTCAAGCGGCGCATACTGAGCGACAGCGGCCACCTTTCCAACGATGACTGCGCGCTTTTCTTGGCCGATCTTATCGAAAACGGCTGTGAAAAAATGTGTCTCGGGCATCTGAGCGCCGAAAACAATACGCCGCTGGCGGCGCTGAATACAACGGTGAGCTTTCTCGCTTCACGGGGTATCGTGCGCGGCAGCGACTATATCATAAATATTGCCCGCCGTGACGGTATAACCGACAGCATGGATTGCTGAAAATCAATATAAAATATAAATAAAAGTTACAAATGCGGCTAAGGTCTTAATGTTGAGCGCTCCCAAAAGGGGCGCCAGTTTTTTATAGGCGCTGGGCTTGCTGGAGAGAAACAGCAGAAAATACTGCGTGAAAAGGTCGGCGTTCGGGTAGCTGTTTCCCGGCTCGGCGGCGCTCATCACCAAATGACGTATAAAAGAGACATCGGTGAAACGGCGCTTGTTCTCCTTTATTTTTTGAGATATTGCCGCTGAAAGCGCGGTTATCAGCTTGTCGGGGTTGTACCTCTCATTATTGGGCAGACCCATTATCTGCGCGGCGTTTTCCAGCAGCGCCAAATAGATATCTTCGGTATGTACACCGGAGACCTTCATCATCTGCTCAAAACGCTTATTGGCGTTTTCCGGCGTAAGGTTGTTCAGCCGGAGAATCATTCTGGCCAATGCATCGAGCTGCGGGTTGATGCTGCGGCCGATCTTGTTTTTAAATTCGCCGAAGATTGCCTGCGGTGAGCTGTCGGGTATAAAATAAGTATTGCCTAAAGAATGCTGGTAGAGCCTAAGCGTATCGATGTACCCCATTTTAATATTATGGCGCATATCTTCGGCGCTTTCGTTTATGCTCAACTCCATCGCTTCCGAAGAACGTATGATACGCACCTCGCTTTTAATGCTCGGCGGAACAACGATCACTTCATCGGTGGAAAGAATGATATCGGTCTTGTTGCGGTCGACAATACTGTACGGCGAATATTGTGTGGAAAACTGCGGGTCGGCGGCGCGGTTGGTCTGTGTTATCTGCGGAAAACATGCCGCCGAGAGCAGATACTGATCGAGACGCCCGGACGGTATTTTCTTTACATTGATCATTTCGGCTTCCAGACTTTGCAGCGAAATAGTTACAAAGCCGCAGTCAACGCCGGAACGGCGGACGGCCCGTTCGTCGATATAGTTATGAATAACTTCTCTTAATGGATCCAGCTCTTCGCTTTTGCCCTGAATAAACGACATGAAATTTTTTTTGAAAGCTTTTGTATCGGTGCGTGACCACTCTTCGGTGTATTTTTGGGCGATATGGCGGTTTACGCCCAGCAATCTTTTGCTGGAGACGTTGCGCCAAAATCTTACGGCCTTCTCGAAATCGTTCTGCGCGATAAGCGCAGCGTTCAGCGCGCCCACAAATGAACCGGAAACGGAGGTGATATCAAGTTTAAGCTCATGCATGGCTTTCCATGCACCTATCTCAAATGAACTTTTGGAACCGTCTGAACTTAACACAAAACCATAACGGGTCATAGACGGGAAGCCCTCCGAAAAAAAGTAACGGTTATCTTGTAACGAACCGGATACAATTATAACAAATTATGTCATTGAATAAAAGATAATTCGGTTTTATTGTAAGATTTGTTGCCAAGTGTTATAATGCGCCGTATAAAATAAGGTGAAACGCGATGTCAGTGAAGAAAACAGTAAAAGCGGCGCTGATAGCCGCTATATATGCGGCTCTGTCGCTCCTGCTCAAACCGATCAGCTTTGCCGCTGTGCAGATCAGAGTGGCGGAGGCTCTGAGCCTTTTGGTGCTCTATACTTCGGCGGCTCCGTGGGGGCTTTTCGCCGGATGTTTGATTGCCAATTTTTTCAGCCCGTTTGGGCTTATCGATACCGTATGCGGCAGCCTGGCTACGCTTTCGGCGGCGTTGGTGGCCCGCAATATCAAAAACAAATACCTTGCCGGTTTGCCGTTTGTAATCATCAATGCGCTGGTCATAGGCTTTGTCGTTTCGTATGGGGCTATTTCCATGAAGGTTTACCTGCCGTCGTGCGCTTATCTGGCGGTTGAAGAAGCTCTCAGCGTTTATCTGTTGGGTATACCGCTGACGGTATTTATTGAGAAAAACAGAAAAGTGTATGAGCTGGTAGCCGATTGAAACGCGGCGTGAGCCCGCACATGCCGTATCCGTTCGGGTGATGAAACGGCTGCGGAAAATATAAACGAAAAAGCGGTGCGACTGTTCGTCACACCGCTTACTTCCCGCTTTAAACCGCAAGAGTTTTTCGCAGATTAATTTTCTTTCTTTTCGTAACGTTTTTTGAATCTGCCGACCATACCGCCGGTATCAACGAGCTTTTGTTTGCCCGTGAAGTAAGGATGACAGGCCGAGCAAATATCAATGTTGATCGATTCTTTGGTGGAACCGGTCTCAAAAGTATTACCGCAAGCGCACTTTACGATGCATTTGTGGTACGCGGGATGAATTCCTTTTTTCATTCTTTTCACCTCTTTCATATGGACTTATGTGAAAAAAAATATTTTTCTCAAGCTTATATATTATAACAGCCGTTTGCAGCGGCGGCAAGCTTTTTTTGAAAAAACATCACACGAAGCCGCTGCGTGTCAGTTCTGGTATTTTTTCAGAACTCTGAGCAAGAAATCGTCATTGGTTTTGGTCTTAGACATGTAGTTGATGATGTTATCCGTAAAGCCGGAGGCGCCGATATTGGCAAAGGCCTTGCGCAGGCCGTATTCGGCCTTGAGTTCGTCGGCGGTTAGCAGCAGCTCTTCACGCCGCGTGCCGGAGCGCAGTATATTTATGGCCGGGAATATACGGCTTTCGGCCAATTCTCGGTCAAGATGCACTTCCATATTGCCGGTGCCCTTGAATTCCTCGTAGATCATATCGTCCATACGGCTGCCGGTGTCGATAAGCGCCGTGGCGATAATCGTCAGCGAACCGCCCTTTTCGATGTTTCTGGCGGCACCGAAGAATTTTTTAGGGAAATAGAGGCTTTCCGGGTCAAGACCGCCGGAGAGCGTTCTTCCCGAAGGCGAGATCACCAGATTGTTGGCTCTGGCCAGTCTGGTAATGCTGTCCACCAGTATTACCACGTCACGCTTGCTCTCGACGAGGCGTTTGGCTCTTTCCAGCACCATTTCCGCGGCGCGTATATGGTTCGCGGGCTTCTGATCAAAAGTCGAAAAAACCACATCGGCCTTGATGCTGCGCTGCATATCGGTCACTTCTTCCGGCCGTTCGTCGACAAGCAGGACGATAAGTTTTATGTCGGGGTAGTTGCTTTCGATGGCGTTGGCAATATTTTTGAGCAATATCGTTTTTCCGGCCTTCGGCGGCGAAACGATGAGACCTCGCTGTCCTTTGCCGATAGGTGAAAAAATATCGAGTATGCGGGTGGCAATAAGATTAGGCTTTGTCTCGAGTTTTATTTTTTCATTAGGGAAAATCGGTACCAGCCGCTCGAATTCGTCACGGGTGATGATGTCCTCCGGCGCCAGTCCGTTCACTGTTTCTACATACAAAAGAGCGTCGTAACGGTCGTTCTCGCCGGATATTTTTATGCGGCCTTTAACGGAATCTCCCGTCTTGAGCCGGTATTTTCTGATCTGTGAAGGCGATACGTATATATCGTTATCGCCGGTAAGATAATTGTTGGTGCGCAGAAAGCCGAATCCATCCGGGTTCATCTCCAGGATGCCCTCGTGCGATTTCTCATACAGCGACATATCTTTTTGGTTGGCGGCGCTGAGCTTCTGTTTCTCTTCCTCGAGTATATCGCTGGTAAGCCTGCCGTTTACCTCTTCGACAAACAGCATGGCGTAATATTTTTCGCTTTCTTTCGGCGGGCGCACCTTGCCGCTGATCACATCGCCGCTCATCAGCTTAAATTTCTGCACCTGCGAGGCGGAAACGTAAACGTATTCATCGGGGCTTTTCATCTCCGGCGTTTTCATGAAGCCGAAGCCTTCGGGCAGCACCTGTATCGGCCCGGACATGACCACCGCTTCATCTATCGGGTCTTTTAAGCGCGCGTAGCGTTCGCTGCCGTTTTGCGGAGCTTTTCTTTTAATGTTTTCCGTCGCCGCTGCCGGCTCCGCCGCGTCCGGCTCGGCGGTGGTCTGCAGAGCTTCGATAATGTCAGGCTTGTTCATTCTCGTTGTTTTGATACCGGCCTCCTTGGCCAGTGCCTTAAGCTGAGGCAGTGTCATTGCGGAATAATCCTGTGCCAAATTATTTGGACCTCCAATTGGGATAAATATAATGTGAAAACCGAAATATGATATGTAACAGATTGATTTACAGAAGATATTCAGATATTCGAATCGTGTTTGCTTAATCTTATCAAATCGGCGTTAATTTGTAAATATACGGTTTGTAAATTAATTATTTCTGCTATAATAATAAAAAATCACTGCGGGATCTTTATGGAAAGTGAAATATACGATCTGACAGATACGAATAATTACGATAAAGCCCTGATATGCGCCGCTGCGGCCGTAAAGCGGGGCGGGATAGCGGTATTCCCGACAGAAACTGTTTACGGCTTGGGGGCGGACGCGTACAACGCCGCGGCCGTTGAAAAGATATTTGACGCAAAAGGCAGACCAAATGATAATCCTCTGATCGTTCACTTGAGCGACCCCGGGGATATTTTTTTGGTCGCCGAAAGCCTTACTCCCGCCGCTGAAAAAGCTTTCGCGGCGTTTTGCCCCGGGCCGATAAGCATTATCGTGCGTAAAAACGAAAGAATACCGCTTGAGGTAACCGCCGGGCTGCCGACTGTGGCCGTGCGTATACCCGAGCTGAAAGCCGCCCGTGATTTTATCGGCAGATGCGGCTGTCCCATTGCCGCGCCCAGCGCCAACATTTCGGGGAAACCGTCACCTACGGCGCCCGAGCATGTGCTGCACGATATGAAGGGCAAAGCCGATGTAATACTCACCATGGGCAGTTGCTCGGTGGGGGTGGAATCCACCGTTGTTGACCTTTCATCTCCGAGGGCCGGCCGGCTTTACCGCCCAGGGAAAATCACCGCCGAGGAGATCAGTGATGTGACCGGCATTAAAATAGAGCGGGCCTATACCGTAAAAGGCAGTGAAACGCCGCGCTCACCGGGAATGAAATACCGCCATTATAAGCCGTCGGGCCGCGTGCTGGCGCTGAAAGGCAGCGTCGATACGGTAGCAAAATATATCAACGCCAGTTTGGATGA
>CAZIQU010000056.1:7154-8176 GCA_964541445.1 uncultured Lachnospiraceae bacterium
CTGTCCGACGATTTTCGGGGTCGGGTAAACTGCCGGCATACATTTTATTTGGGTACGCCGGGCGATGATGAGGCGGCCGCCCGCGGTCTGTTTGCGGCGCTGCGCGCCTGTGATCTGATCGGCGCTGATGTCATTTATGTCACCTGCACCGACGAGGCCGGTATCGGTGAAGCCTATATGAACCGGCTGACGCGCGCCGCCGATGAGATCATTGAAACCGACGGCGCAGGGGGAGGCTGCCGATGAATACGGTCATTTTTGTCTGTACCGGCAATACCTGCCGCAGCCCGATGGCAGCCGCCTTATTCAATGCTATGGCCGACGGCGGCGATACTGTCGCCGTATCACGTGGTACGGCAGTTTATGCGCATGAGGCGGCGAATGATAAGGCCGCCTGCGTGTGCGCGGCACACGGGCTCTCACTGGCGGGCCACACGGCACAGGGCATCACCGGGGCAGATATGCTTCGGGCCGGGCTGGTGCTGACGATGACGGAGGCGCAGAGTATGCTGCTGCGAGATATTTATCCGGGCTCTGCGGAAAAAATAATGTCGTTGGGCGCGTTCGCCGGAAGCGGCGATATCGCAGACCCGTACGGCGGCGGCATCGCGGACTATGAAAGTGTGTACGGCGAGCTTGAAAGGCTCATGCCCAAAGTGATCGCCGGCCTGCAAGAAATGTAAACAGCTGCATTCGTTATTTATACGGATAGCGTTTAAATATTATTTTATATAAGGAGAATGAAATGTCTAAAGTAATGGTTTTCGATCACCCGCTGATTCAACACAAGGTAGGGCTTTTGCGCGATAAGAACACGGCTCATAAGCTTTTCAGAGAACTGCTCGAGGAGGTCTCTATGCTGATGGCTTACGAAGTCACGAGAGATCTGGAGCTCGTCGATGTGGAAATAGATACCCCGATGCAGCCTGCTACCGTAAAGCAGCTTAAGGACGACCAGATAAGCATAGTACCTATTTTAAGAGCCGGTCTGGGTATGGTGGACGGGCTTCTGAACCTGCTGC
>CAZIQU010000057.1:0-8155 GCA_964541445.1 uncultured Lachnospiraceae bacterium
ATCTTCGCGGCGGCGGCATCTATAAACGCAAAAGCCGAAGCACCGGTTACCAACAGTCCGCGCGCCCTTATCCGCGCGCCGCCGTTGGCGCCGATAAAGACGTCTATCCCGTCGATAAAGCTTCTGAGCATACCGACGCCGTTTTCATACTGCGGATAATCGCCGTAATAATCGGCGGCCGGAATGGCTCGTGATGAGAGAACAAAGAACTCATCGGAAGCGCACAACGGTACATCGGCATAGCCGGCTGCCGCGGCAGCCGCGCGCGCACTCGCGACCGTATCGATCACAGCGCCGGCTTCGGCGGCGTTGAACGCCCGCAGCGAATAAAGGTCATCGCGAAACGCCGTCAAGCCCACCGGCACGCAGGAAAGACTTTCCACAGCCGGTAAAAGTGTGAGAATATCATCGAGCGAATCGCTCAGCCTCCGACCGTCGTTCAGCCCCGGACAAAGCACAAACTGAAGATTGAAGCCGATGCCGCATTCCTTCAGTCTCGTCAGCTTTTCCATTATATCACCGGCTTTTTTGTTACCCATTATTGCCGCTCTTTGGGCGCCGTCGGTAACATGCACGCTGATATTAAGCGGCGTGAGCCTGTATGATATTATTCTCTTTAAGTCAGCCTCTGTCAGATTGGAAAGCGTAATATAATTGCCGTAAAGAAAAGACAGGCGATAATCATCGTCTTTACAGTACAGACTCGGCCTCATCCCCTTGGGCATCTGATCCACAAAACAGAACAAGCAGCGGTTGCGGCACAGGCGCAGACTGTCGACGGTAAGCGAAGAAAAGCTTATGCCGCACGGCTGTCCCTGCGGATTCTCCACATTAATCAAGCGCACATTGCCCTGTGCGTCCTTAACCGTCAGCGCATACGCAAAGTCCGCCTCGGCGTACATATAATCTAAGATATCGAAATCATTATTCCCGTTGACAGCCAAGACCACATCGCCCGGCTTGATACCGCACATCTCGGCAGACGAACCGGACGCCACATAAACGACTTCACGCTCTGTCATCTTTTCTTCCTCCCCCGTTATGATGAGTATGATCCACCGGTGTCACATACAGAGTTCGGTTATCGGTAAAAGTGACACGGCCGGCGGCCGCCCCGGCTGTTTTTTTGACATTCTTTACAAATGTATAATCAACAGGCACCTTGCTGCCGCTGCGCCCGGCCGAATTGAAGGCTGCGGTTTCCGCCGCGCACAAAAGCGCGGAAGATGAACACTCAACGCCGGCGGTTTTTATAATGACATGGCTGCCGACCATGTCTTTAACATGCAGCCAGATATCGTCCTTGGCTGCCGCACGGAAAGTGAGCTCATCGTTCTGCCTGCTGTTGCGGCCGTACATTATTTTAAACCCGTCATCGGTAATAAGCTCACCGTAAGGCTGTTTACGCGATGCCGCCGGCTTTTTACTGCGGCGTCGCTTGACATATCCCGCCTTCTCAAGCTCGGCAAAAACGGTTTCCGCCTCCGCTTCATTTTCGGCTTCCGAAAGGAAATAAAGCTGGGAAGACAGAAAAAACACGGCGTTTTCCGCTTCCGCGATCAGCGAGCGCAGATGCGCCGCCGCGCTTTTGGCTTTGGCGTACTTACGAAAATAATATTGGGCGTTCTGCGAGGGCGTATATTCTTCTTTGAGAGGTATCGTGACTGTCGGCGAGTCGGCAACATAAAAGTCGCTGACCTCAACTGACGTCATGCCTTTTTCGAGCAGATGCATGTTGGCGAGAAGCAGATTGCCGGTCACGGCGTAGCGCTCGCTGTCCTGCGCGGCCGCGTCCTCCTGCAGCCTGGCGGCCAGCTTGCGTTTTTCGCGGGCCAAAACGGTTTCTATCCTACCGATAACGGCGGCATTGCGTTCTTTTACGCCGGAACGCTGCGTTTTGCCGCGGTAAAATTCGGCAGCGGCATCGCTGAACGAAACAAATTTCACGGCGGTGCAGCCGTTCGGGAAAGTGTATTTTCCGTGCGAAAAATCACGGTAAGCGCCGCGCTCGTCGATATAAATAAAATTATCCGCCGAGAGCGTTTGCTTCTTTATAAAAGCGGCAAAACGACCGAAAAAAGCTTCCGCCTGTTCTGCGTTCATATCTTTGACGCTGTCGGCATCTTCCCCGCTTTCGGCGAAATAACTGCGGGCGCACTGCTGAGAAATGCCACTGAAAATATCGGCGAGCAGCGATTCTCCCGACCTAATGCTCGCAAAAGAAAACATACTGAGAGCGCTGTGTATGTCAAAGTCGAAAATATTGAGCTTATCGTTCGGCGGTGCGGAATAATTTCCGCCCGGCATCACGCGGCGCACACTGCTTTTGGCAGCGGAAATATGCTTCACCGCATCGAGGATATGCCCGCTTTGAGTCTCGTATAAGATGATATTGGCATGCCGGCCCATAAGCTCCGCGGTCAGGCAAAGCTCGCTGAGCACACCTGCGTCGGTAAGCGCTTCGATATGAATATCTATAATACGGTCAAAGTCACGCTGTGAGATCGATTTGACGATGCCGCCGATCAGATATTTGCGCAGAAGCATGCAGAACGCCGGCGGATATTCGGGATTATCGTATTTATCTGCCGAGACGTAAGCACGCGAAAAAGAGGGGTCGGCAGAAAGCAGCAACCCCTTATCACGGTTGGCAAAATAAATGATTATATCGTCCTTGAGCGGCTGGTAGACACGCTGTATCTTGGCGCCGGTAAAGCACCCGGCGCACTCAGCGGCGCTGGCGCAGGTCGAGATTCCGTCAAATGGCATTTTAGTTCCTCATTAAAAACGGTCAAGCATAATGATAATGCCTGACCGATACATTATACTTTGTGGCTCGCGTTTATTTCAAGAAGTTTTTCAATCACTTCCAGGTAATGTACCAAATACCGCCCGTGCCTTTTAATTTCCGGGCAGCCGTCAAACGCAGCCAGCGGCACGGACTTGCGTCCGCCGGCTGCTGCTTCATCGCAGAACTTTTGCAGGGTAAAATAGTCAAGGGCAAAATAACGGTCAACATCGGTGAAGTCAGCCAATATGAATGCGATTCCGCCCTGCATGGTAAACTTACGCATAAACAGAAGCTGATGCTCGCGTATATTTTCCAATGGCAGACTCTTGCCGCCTGTCTCTTTGGCATCAAAACAAACCGGTATACCCTGCACATTGCCGACATAATCGACCGTGCTTTTTTCGTCAAAGTAGGCCAGCGTTATCACGCCTTTTCCGCTGTCAATTTCTACGGGCTTTATCGGTGTCGGCACCTTCTGCATCACCGCCAGGTCGTCCGCCATATAAGCTTCATTGGTACGGTTGAGCATATCCTCAAGCAGGCTGCCGCGCAGTGTGCGTTTGGCAAAATAGCCCATTGTCAGCCGTCAATTTTTCCGCTGGAACCCAGTACATCGCGCATTTTATGCGCCACCATATCCTTTATGGCTTCGCGCGCCGGTTTCAGGTAAACGCGCGGGTCAAAGACTTCAGGCTGTTCCGCAAATACCCTGCGGATTGTGGAGGTCATAGCCAATCGCAGATCGGTATCTATATTTATTTTTGCCACGCCCATCTGAGACGCCTTGCGCAGCATCTCTTCCGGCACGCCCTGCGCTCCGGGTATATTGCCGCCGTACTTATTGCAAAGTTCGACAAATTCTTTCGGTACGCTTGACGCGCCGTGCAGCACAATCGGGAACCCGGGCATCAGCGAAACCACCTTAGCCAGACGGTCGAAATCAAGCTCCGGTTTTCCTTTGAATTTATACGCTCCGTGGCTGGTGCCGATGGCGATAGCCAGCGAATCGACTCCGGTCTGCTTAACGAACTCGCAGGCCTCCTCCGGGTCGGTAAACAGAGCATCCTTGGCGTCTACATTTACGGCATCTTCTATGCCGGCCAGCTTTCCGAGTTCAGCCTCGACCACTACGCCGTGATCGTGCGCGTACTCAACCACACGCCTTGTTTCTTTAACATTTTCTGCGAAGGGCAGCTTGCTGGCATCGATCATTACCGATGAAAAGCCGTCATCCACACATTGCTTGCATATTTCAAAATCCTCGCCGTGATCAAGGTGCAGGCAGACATCCAGCCCGGTATCGAGCATTGCCGCTTCCACCAGTTTTACCAGATAAACGGGTCTGGCGTACTTGCGGGCACCGGCCGATACCTGCAGGATAAGCGGCGAACGTTCCTGCTGGGCAGCTTCCATTATACCCTGAATGATCTCCATGTTGTTGACATTAAAAGCGCCGACGGCATACTTGCCTTTCAGTGCCTTGGCAAACATTTCTTTACTGGTTATTAACGCCATAGTTACCTCCCGAATTTATGCGTATATGCTATATATTCTGAAAATTACTCATATTGATGCCTTCAGTTTCCTCGGAATTGAAGGTGATTGTAAACTGCATACCGTTATTTTCCGCCAGCCTATCCATTTCCGCAAAAATACCCTCAATATCGGCAGGCTTAACGGAATTAACCAGTTTAGTCAGATTATCTATGTATATTCTGTTTATATCGTAATTGCCCGCTAAAAGACCGCAGAGCATACCTACCAGTTTATCCGGATTATCAATATCGAACTCGGCCGCATTAATAAAGCGTATTCGGTTGTCTATACCAAGACGGTGATTGTTGGAACGGTCGATGTACACGATCAGACCGTCGGTAAGATCAAGCTCGGCGTTTGCAATATCGATGAGTTTTTGAGTTTTTCCGCTGCCGTTAGGCCCGCAGATCAATTTTATCATTCTGGCCACCTCTTTCTTATTTGATATTTTTATTATACTATATCAAAACCTAAAAATAAATTGAAACATGGCAATTAAAGCTTTTTACTGCCGCAAACGCTCAAACAGACCCGGGTAATGAAAAAAGCGGACAGGCTGATGTCCGCTTTCAGGCACAATTTATTTAAGATATTTTTTAAAGGCCTCTTCCATAGTCGAATTGGCATCTTCTTTATAGAAGAGTTTATTGGGCTCTACCTTCTTCTTGGGCGGCTCGGTAAGTTCTTTTATGCTCAAGCCGATCTTTCTCTTGGCATTATCTATTTCGATAATCTTGGCTTTTGCAGTCTCGCCGACATGGAGAACGCTCTCAACGCTTTCGACCTTGTCATACGAAAGATTGGAAATATGGATAAGTCCCTCCACAGAAGGAATAATCTCCAGGAAAGCGCCGAATTTGGTTATGGATTTGACCGTGCCCTCAACGATATCGCCGGCCTTATAGCTCTTGAGGAATACCTGCCACGGCTCCTCGGTCATATCCTTTACGGAAAGTTTTACTTTTCCTTTTTCGGTATCTATCTCGGTAACCTTGGCTTCGAGAATGTCACCGACCTTACAGAAATCCTCCGGCTTATTGATACGGTGCCAAGCGAGATCGGAAACATGCACGAAACCGTCTACCCCACCCAGATCGAGGAAAATACCGAAACCGGTGATATTCTTTACCGGCGCGGAAACGACCTGCCCGATACTGAGGGAAGCAAGCGACTCGGCCTTTTTAGCTTCGCGCTCTGCCTTTTTAACTTCGTACTCTTCCTGCAGAATAACTCTGCGGGAGAATATTATCTTGTTTCTGTCCTTGTCAAACTCGATGATACGGCCTTCTACCTCATTGCCGAGAAGCGCATTGATATCTTCCACATATCGCATAGCGTACTGATTCGCCGGCATAAACGCTTTGGCGAAACCGATATCGACGATAAGACCACCCTTCACCACCTTAACTATCTTGCCGCTGACCGTCTCTTTGGAATTGAATTTTTCCTCGGTCGCCTGCATGGCGAATATCTCATCAACCTTGATCTTGGAAAGAAGCACGTTGCCCAAGCCGTCGTTCATGTCAATGACCATGGCTTCAACTTCGTCCCCGGCCGCAGCCTGAGTAGAAAGATCGCTGTAAAGATCAAGCAGGTAATCGGCCTTTTTGATGATACCGTCGGACTTGTAGTTTACATCGATGTAAACCTCATTTTCCGTTACGGAAATGATCTTTCCTTTCACGATATCGCCGACCTTGAGTCTCTTAAAATCGCTCAGCGACTTTTCGAGATTTTCGTTTGTGTTCTCCATTTTTGAAACTACCTCCATTATGTTCTGCTCCGGTGTCGACGCTCCTGCCGTTATGCCGATTACAGAAGCCCATGAAAGCTCCGCAGGGTCCAGCTCGTCTGCCGTCTCAACCTGAATTACTTTTTTGCAGTGTTCACTGCATATTTGCGCAAGCTTCTTTGTATTGGAGCTTGCCAACCCCCCAACAATAATCATTGCGTCTGCTTCGGAAGATATTTTTCTCGCCTCGGTCTGGCGCAGAGAAGTCGCAGAACAAATAGTATTGAATAAAACCGTGTCGGGGAACTTGCCCTTAATTATGTCGCAGATCCTCTCAAAATGCTCGTTTATGTTTGTGGTCTGCGCGACTGCGCATATCGGGCCTTCAGCAACGAGAGATTCCGCTTCCGCGGGAGAATTTACGATCAGCGCCGTATTGTCGCACCATCCGTTTATACCGATGACTTCAGGATGCTGCCGATCTCCCACAATTACAATAGTATAACCTCTTTTATGATATTTTTCAACCTTATTTTGAATAGATTTTACATACGGACAAGTGGCATCAACGTATTCCATACGACGGCTTTCAAGCTGCGAATAGATGCTTTTGCCCACGCCGTGCGAGCGGATTATTACAATACTGCCGTCATCCAAACCGCTTATATCTTCGGTGATGCCTACACCGACCGAGCACAGGCGGCGCTCTACCGTAGGATTATGTATCAGCGGCCCGTAGGTAAAAATATTTCTTTCCGGATTTTGTGCGGCGGCATCCAGAGTTTTCCGCACCGCCCGGCTTACGCCGAAGCAAAACCCGGCGGAGTCCGCCTTAATTATCTTCATATCTCATCCTTCAGACCGAATATTTTTTCGGCTATTATGTGATTAGCTATATATTTAAAGTCCTCACCGGTGAGCTTATGCCCGCTGTACGCGGACAGGTCTATCGGCGGGCCGATGATCACTTTAAGACGGCGGAAAGGCCGGTGGCTGCCATGCAGAAAAACAGGGATAAGCGGCGTGCCGGTTTTAATGGCCAGCATGCTTACTCCGGGCTTAAACTCCAGGCGCGAAGCTTCTTTTTCTCTGGTCCCCTCGGGAAATATGCCGAGAACCTTCTTATCTTTTATCGCCTGCAGAGCTTTTTTCAGCGAATAGGAATCGTTGCCGTCTCTGCTTACCGGAATGCAGCCTATTTTATTAAAAAACCAGCGGCTGAACCGCGAAGAAAAAATCTCTTTTTTAGCCAGAAAAACTATCTTTTCTTTTGTGCACAGCGAAATAACAGCCGGATCGAGAAGATGCATGTGATTGGCGCAGATAATAAAAGGCGTCGCCGAAGGTATATTCTCACGCCCCACTATTTCGGTTATATGCAGCAGCTTGTAATATATGAATGCCACGGCGCGCAAAAAACTATATATTTTTTTTGCCCTCCTCTTTGATGTGTGCAAGCATTGCCGATACGACCTCCTCGAGGGTCATATCACTGCTGTCGATATAGCAGGCGTCCGGCAGACGCGTCAGCGGATCGGCTTCGCGCCGCGTATCCACTTTGTCACGGCGCATGATGTCGGCAAGGATGGCTTCATAGTCAGCTTTCAGGCCTTTGGCCAGATTCTGACGGTAACGCCG
Source organism: uncultured Lachnospiraceae bacterium (assembly GCA_964541445.1). Lineage (GTDB taxonomy): Bacteria > Bacillota > Clostridia > Eubacteriales > Anaerofustaceae > CAZIQU01. The sequence goes on from CAZIQU010000057.1 coordinate 7,698, forward strand.
CTCGGCGCGCACCTGCGGGGCCGCATCGAGATAGAATTTATACGGCGTATCCTTAAGAACAACGCTGCCGATATCCCTCCCATCCATTACAATACCGCGGCCGCTGCCTATTGTTTGCTGCAGCGCTACCATACGGCGGCGCACACAGGGATTAACGGCAAAGCCGGATACGGCAATATCAATCTGCGGTGTTCGTATCTCATCGGTAATATCTTCGGAATTTAAAAAAAGACGGCCGCCCTCGAAAGCAACAGAAAAACTTTCAAAGAGCTCGGCAATCTTTTCCTCGTCTATATCTGCGTCATATCCGCATTTTTGTGCATGATAAGCAAACGCCCGATACATGGCGCCGGTATCAAGATATGTGAGCCCGAGAGTATCGGCCAGCATAACGGCCGCACAGCCTTTGCCGGCGCCGGCAGGACCGTCGATAGCAACCTGTATGTTTTCAAAACCGC
>CAZIQU010000058.1:0-8145 GCA_964541445.1 uncultured Lachnospiraceae bacterium
GACCCGCATGAAGCGTTTGAAGCACTGAAAAAAACAGCGGCAGAGCTTGCTCGACGCAAATAGTTCGGCTATGGCGCGCCCGCGCGTCGGTATCACGGCGCGCTTTGGCGCGCGGCATTAAAAATGCCGTGCTTGTGCGCTTGCCGGACATCTCCTTTTCACCGAAACCGGAGTGCGGTGAGGAGTGTGAAGTTTGGAGTGTGGAGTGTGGAATTGTGAGGTCAAAGGCTGAAAAATGCTCTAAATATTGAGTGCCGAAAAACAGACCTGTCCTTGCTTGCGGGCAGAACTCATTTTTCGGCGGGCCATTAAAAATGCCCCGCCTGTTCATTCGTTCGCTCGCTGCGCTTCGCGAAAAGACAAGGGGGATTTTCTTCATTTCCTTTACGGCAGCTCTACTCGCCGGGGCACGCTTACGCCCGTCAGCGGGAACCGCCTTTCGGTTTCTTCATCGGAGAGACTGAAATAGTTTTGCAGCATACGCCTGAAGGCTGCCGGCCGGTCAACTATATAGTCGTAGGCCTCTTGCATCTCAGCTGCAAAATCCGCTTCGGGAATATCCCAGCGCGCCAGATTTCTCGTCATCTCCGGAGCAATAAGATCATAAAGGGCGTACCAGTGCGTAATTACGGTATCCGGCGCAAAAATCGTCTGCCAATAGCTTTCGGTGCGCTCTAAAAACCGATTGCGGAAATTTTCGCTCTGCATCAGATTGTAAATCAGCGCCGATGAAAAATATTTGCCCACCCCGTGCCCTTCCGGGTCGGTGACCAGAGCCAGATTGTTTTGATTCGGATAGTACAGGGCGTAATCTAAATCATATACAAACCAACGCCACTTCGCGCCCTCCGTGCGTTCACGCCACCACTTGATATTCACGGTATCAAAATTACCGTAATAAATATGCATCAGATAGGTGTCGATCATATTGTTCACATCCATCATGCTCTCCAGCGTCTGCCAGTTTGCCGGGTCGTCAAGATCGTTATTCTCGATGAAATACAGCAGCTTATTGTATTCGCCGTAGCTGCCGTCATGTACACCGTAGGCAAAGCTGATGATATCGACATTGTCGGCGTCGATCCCGTAATAGCTTGCCAGATAGTCTTCGTTCTCCTTCTCGCGGATATTGTAAAGACCCCAGTATTCACCGTTGATATAAACCACACACGAGCGGAAGCCCTGATAATCAAGATCCATTTCCGTCGCGCCCAGCGTCTGCAGCATACCGTCTTTTATCTTTATGTCGTCCCAGTCGTTGCCGCCGCTGCGCAGAATAAAGCTTCTGAATGAGGTGACGCGGGTGCTGTCATCGGGGAAAAGCTTGTAATCAAGCTCGCTCTTTCCCGCCGATTCGCGAAAATAAACGGCGAGCGACTTCTGCGGTTCCAGCGCGCTCATGTTGCCGTGCTTGGCGATGAGCGCCTCCTCAGAAAAACCGACGGTGCCGTCAGCCTCCACCAGCGTTATATTGGCCTCGACTCGGGGGCGGCTTTGGTCGGTGGAATCGGTATAGATTCGGTCGAAATCGTCTTCGTCAAGAGTAATGAACACCGTTGGTATATCGGCCGCGGCGGCCCCGATAACGTAATCGGCAGCCGCAAGCTCGGACTCAAGCCTGCCGTTCATGTAGCTGCGCGCCCGTATGCAGCTGTTTTCACTGACTGTCAGCGGGTCGGTGTATAATGCCGAATTTTCATCGGGCATACTGCCGTCCGCGGTATAGCGTATCTCCGCGCCGGGCTCGCGGGTATAAAGGCTCACAGTAAAGGCCTCGTCGTAGCAGCCGGAAGCCGCCGAAAAACAGACCTGCGGCGCAACCCCCGTCAACGCGCTCGCCGCGTCGTTGGCCGATCCCGGCGTGACCGAGGTATAATAGCGCCTCAGCGTGTCGTCGGCGGAATTTATCCCTACCGAAACGCCGCTGCGGCCGACGCCCCATTCCAAAGCGTCATAAACAACACCGTTATAACTCAAATATACGCCGTCACTGTATCTTCGCAGCTTAAACCCGGCGACAAGCGCACCGCTTTGCGCGTTTCCGTCCGCCGCCACCGTCATATATTCCCCCGGACCGATAACGGTACCCTCGGGAAACAGCCATTTTTGCGGCGACGCGGCCGAATCGGAAAGACCCCAGCCGGAAAGCTCGACTGTTTCCGCCGACATATTGTATATCTCTATCCAGTCCTCGCCGTCATAATAAGCGTCGGCTGCTGCCGCCGATACTTCGCTGATAAACAAAGGCCCGCCCTTAAGGCAGGCCGCATCGTCGGAAGAATCAAATGACCGGCCGGAATTGGCCTGACCGGGTGTCGGTACGCTGTAAAAGACCCACTTGCCGCTGGCCGCCGCGTCCCGCCCGTAGGAAACACCGTCCGCCATATCCGGCAGCTCTATGCAGTCCGCCCGATAACCGGAGGGAGTGGACAGATAGACTGTCTCCCCGGCGGAGAGCTTGAAATTCGTATGCACGTAAGATGAAGCTCTGTCCTTGCCCGACGCGAAGATGATGAGATACTCTCCCGGGGCGATGCTCACATCGGTAAATTCATATTTATCAAGGTCTTTTTCGTTATCCGTCAGATGCCAGCCGCTCAGGTCGATGACCGCGCCGGTAGTATTGTAAAGCTCGATAAAATCGGGATAATCGCCGTCCTCGTCGTAAAGACTGCTCTGTCCGCCGGCACTTATCTCGGTAATTATCACCCCGGCGGCATCGCTGCCGGCTTCCGGTGTTTTAGCTTTACCGATACGCCCGGCGATCAATATTATCGCCGTCAGCAAAAGAACCGCCGCAGCGAGCAGCAGCACGAGTTTTTTTGTCTGCGCCGCGGTTCCGGCGTTTTTTCTTTTTTTATTGCCGGAAATTCTTACGATCTTCGCCATTAAATTGCGTAATCTCCATTATATTTCACAAAAGACATATTTATAACACGCGCCTCTTTTTTGAGCGATTCCAGAGTGCCTTTATTGGGTATGCTTCTGAGCTCCGCCGTCAGCTCGATGTAATCGTCGGTGACAACCATGCTCTTGACATTGCCCTTGAGTATCGATCTGACCCTGTTGATATTGGCATCGGGCGCCAGTCTTACCACGGCAATGCACGGCTCGGGTGAGCCCTTGATATTTGCTGCCAGCGAAATAACGATCATTATCACGCCGATGAAGGCGCTGCCGGCCGCCGCCACCAGGTAAAAGCCGATACCGCAGGTCAAGCCGATGCCTATGGCCCAAAACATGAAGGCGATATCCTTGGGGTCTTTTACTGCGGTGCGGTAACGCACCATCGAAAGCACGCCGCCGGTACCGATGGAAAGAGCAATGTTGGAGCTTATCGGCAGGATTATCAAACTCGTGACCATCGCCGAGAGCGCCATGGAAACGGCGAACGAATAAGAGAAGATCGCGCCGCGGTAGGTGATACGGTAAACAGCAACGAGAAACAGCGTCAAAAGCGCCGTCATGCCCAATGTTACCAGCATCAGCTGCACGGTTATATTGACATTCAGCGTTAAATACTGATCGTAAAATTCCTTATTGAAAATATCGCTTATCCCCATCGCTCGACCTCCCAGTCATTATGATTGTCATATCGTTTGCAAAGCGTAAATTTGGAAACCGCTATCCTTATTCCGTTGATGCCCTTAAGCGCACTTTTTACCGTATCGGGCAATGCGTGGTCGTACTTGACCTCCAGCACGGTCTGCCCGGGGCCGATCACCGGTACGGTTGGCAGGTTTTTTGCGAATATATCAAAGCTTTCGAGTGCCGTACGGATGTTTTTGTCGAAGGTCACTCTCACATTGCAGGGCGCGAACACGAAGGCCTCCCGGTCATAATCGGTTATCACGCTGGGCCGCAGCACCGCCGCGGCGTTGACCGTGTATATCTCACGCAGCAGGGGTTCGGTGCTGTTGCGAAAATCGGTAAAATCACCGCGCATGGCCGCCTGCGCCGCCGCTTTGCTTATAGGGGCCGACACTTTATAGGAGGCGTCGTTATCCTTGACTTTTTTTTCAAAGCGGATAAAGCTCTCATCGTGGTCGTAAAGGCGGATACGGTATTTTTTTCGGTCCTTAACACCTGCAAGCTTATCGAAATAGGCGGTCTGCTTCATGTCGTCAAAATAAAGGCTGCTTATATGGTAGAAGCCTTTCGGCGGCGTATGTTCATCCATAGCAAAAAGAGCGGAGAACCGGCTCTTCAAAATAAGATATTCGCGTATGTCGATCAGGTATTTAAGCTCGGTGCGGTATTTGATTTCTTCAGCCATAATATACGGTAATTATATATTTTTTTTCCGTTTTTGACAACTTTTATAACATTAAAAGCAATATTGCCGTATTCGGCGCAAAAAAACAGCCCGGCGGCTCGATCAGCGCCGGACTGCCTTGCAGCCGTTCGTTTCAAGCAGCTGTTTCACCCTCAGAAATCATCGTCATCGTCATCATCACCGACATCATCGGCAGTTAATTCTCTGAGTTCGTTAAGCAATTCAACTACTTCCGGGTCATAATCATCGTCATCATCGTCATCATCGTCATCGTCATCGCAGTCATCGTCATCGTCAAAGTCGTCATCGTCATCGTCGAAGTCAAGATCCGGGTCGTAATCATCGTCTTCATCATCACCGACAGCGAATATTTGGCTGCTCGTAAGATTTCCGCCCGGTTTATGGCTGAGAATCTCCTTCATTTCACGCAGTGATTCCTCTTCTCTCAAGACCTCATCGAATATATCATCTTTCCCGCCGTCGTTGTCAAACAGGTCATCGTGCATAAAAATTTCCTCCTTTAACATTGATCACGTTCATGATAATTATACCGCAGCTGCTGTGCCCATGTACGCACAGTTCGCGCAAAAGCGGTTATTCAACGCTGCCGGCCGGCTCGATGCTTGCGGCAATGCTGTCAAGCTGTGAGGCATATTTTTCCGCCGCGCTGTACGGACACCAACCGCAGCCCAGCACATATACATCACCGACCGCGGTAAAGTATAGATTCATCAGCATTTCTTCGCCGTCGTAAACCGTTTTGAGGCTCAGCTTGCGAATCTCCGTGCCGCTGCCGGTACTGAGCGCAGCTTCCTCCACCTGTTCATAACTTGTGAATAAGTCACTCAGCTCGTACTGTACAAAGTAGTTGTAAAATTCGTCAGCCGACACAAAATACGCGCTCTCATAAGTGATGAGCATAAAATACTTTTCCTGACGCTCATTGCCTATTTCCAAAACGCTGTCATCGTTGAGGCGGCCGCTCATATCCGTAAAGGAAGTATCGGCGCTTACCGTAAATGCTCCGTCAGTCGAGGTGAACTCACCCGGGCCCTTAGCCGCGCAGGCCGAAAGCAGACAAAGTCCGCACAGCAGCAATACCGTAAATGTTTTTTTCGGTCTGTTTTTCATATATACCTCCGTATATTTTTCTCATGGTCATTATAACATATCGCCGTGTGCGCGGCGCGCCCGTCTGAAAAAAAGTCATAAGGTCAGAAGGCTCGCTCATCTTTGTTTAAAAACGGGCAGTGAATAAAAATAATTATGCCGTAATAAAAAGGCGCTGCCGCCGAAAAAGCGGTAACGCCCGAAAAATCTTTAACACTTGTGCCGGCTGACCGGCCGAGATGCTTTTGTAAAGTTATTCCGCCTTGGGAACAACGCTGACCTGCTTGCGGTCACGACCGAGTCGCTCAAAGCGCACTACACCGGCAGCCGTAGCGTACAGCGTATCATCTCCGCCGATACCGACATTAAGACCCGGATGAATGTGAGTGCCTCTCTGCCTGACGATTATCGTGCCGGCAGGAATGAACTGTCCGTCTCCTCTTTTAACGCCGAGGCGTTTGGAGCGGCTGTCACGTCCGTTCTTTGAAGAACCGACGCCCTTCTTATGAGCGAAAAGCTGCAGGTTATCCAGAGTATATCTAAACATTGCCTAATCCTCCGTTATTTTTACTTCTATATAGTCGGGGTATTCGTCCCCCAGACCGATCAGCGCCAGATACAGGGTATGGGCTATCGCCTGAGCCTGCGTCGTTTTGACGTTATCCGCCGCGGCGGTCTCAAATACGGTAATACCGTTTTCCACCGTGGCGCGGCTGTCGATCTGCGCATATTCTTCCAGCCCGTTTATCGCCGCCAGTACCAGAGCCGAAACGCTGGCGCAGACTATATCGTATCCGTAAGGCGCGGTATCGGCGTGGCCCGAAACGCTCACCTTGGTTATCTTGTCCGCGGCGTCAAAGCTGAAACAAGCCGTTATCATGGCTTATTCTTCTGTCTTGGGCTCAGCCTTTTTCTTGGCTGCCGTTTTGGGCTTGGCTTCGCCTTCAGCCTTGGGTTTGGCCGCTGCTTTGGGTTTGGCTGCCGCTTTCGGTTTAGCTTCGCCTTCGGTCTTGGCCTTGGCTGCTGTTGCTGCCTTGGGCTTGGCCGTCTTTGCGGCGGTTTCGGTCTTGGCTTTTACCGCTTTGGGTTTTTCTTCCTTAACAGCGGTCTCGGCTTTAACTTCTTCAGCTTCTGCTTTTTCGCTCTTGTCGGCCTTGAGCGCTATTTTCGATATCTCCAAACGGGTATAGGGCTGTCTGTGGCCCTGCTTGCGTCGGTAATCTTTTTTGGCCTTATACTTGAAAATAACTACTTTTTCGGATTTGCCTTCGCCGACGATCTTGGCCTCTACCGTCGCGTCCTTTAAAGCCGGAGCGCCGATGTAGGTTTTGCTGCCGTCGTTGATAAGCAGCACTTCCTCAAATTTGTAGGTTTTCTGGTTAGCTTTCGCCGGGGTGATCTTCTCCACGTCGATGACGTCGCCCTGCGAAACACGGTACTGTTTACCGCCTGTTTTTACAACTGCATACATATCTGTTGTAATGCCTCCTCTATCCAATCTCGCTGCGCCCGGGTACGGCCGCCGGAATGATTTCATTCAGCTCGGCTTCCGTTTTTTACCCGCCGCATGCGGATACAAGCCGCGGCAGAAGCCGCAGCTTGTATAATATAGCACAAAGACAGCAAAAAAGTCAAGAAAAAGCAAAAAGAAGCGGCATGATCAGGCGGCAAAACAGGGGAGAACAGCTGCCCGCCCGCCGAATTTCGTTTGTATTAAAATGTTTCTTATTTATATCGAAACCTTGGCTTATCGGCGCTTATATCTCAAAGCCCATCATTATGCCGCCGTTTTCCGCATAGTAGCTGCACAGGCCGCCGAGCGCGTAGATCTTTATCTCCGCCTGAGCGAATTTGTGCTTAATGGCTTCCTTCACATTCGCGGCTGCCGATTCGTTAAGGCAATGGCCGATGCTGACTCTGCCGCCGTGATAGCCGATCTTCTCCATATTCTCAAGCAGCCCGCGCACCGTGTTTTTGGCGCCGCGGCACTTATCGAGCGACTCCAAAAGGCCGTCATCGCTGGCTTTACCGATCAGCCTGATGCCGAGAATGCCGCAGGCCAGCGATACGATATGGCTGACGCGGCCGTTTTCCGCCAGATTATGGAGCGATTCCAGGGCAAACAGCAGTTTGGTATGCGCCATATAGTCCTTTATCTGTTCGCAGACAGCGTCAAAATCCAATCCGTCGGCGATAAGCTCGCGAGCCTTGTCAATGAGGATGGCTATCCCCGGTCCGGCGCTCAGCGTGTCGAAAATATGTATATTGCGGCCGGAGCCGGCTTCATCACAGGCGTTTTTAGCGGTTATCGCCGAATTGTAGCTGCCCGACAGACCGCTGGTGATGGTAAAGGCAATTACATCGTCATTGCCGCTGAAGGCTGTTTCCCATGCCTCCGGCGACGGGCACGAAGAATACGAGCGGCCCTTATGTTCACGCAGCTCCGTCGTCATTGCCGCGATATCCAAATTTGCATCGTCTACGTACTGTTTATCGTCGGTATGCACTACCAACGGTACCGAAATGAATTCCGCAGTGCCCGATGAGCGCATATCGCAGGCGGAATCTGCAACGATCTTTATTGTCATATTAAGTAAAACCTCCGTTACGGCCGGTATTTGTGTATCCTGCCGTATATCAGTCAATATATATTACCGCAAATTCTGTTTTTAACAAAGCTGTTTATGTTTCAGCCACTCTTTTAAACTGAAGATGGCGCTGTCGCCGTGAGAATGTAGGCCGCCGTATTTTAAACGCTT
>CAZIQU010000059.1:0-7097 GCA_964541445.1 uncultured Lachnospiraceae bacterium
CTCAATGGCGATAGGGGCATATCCCTTTGGATCTATGTAGTAAGGCACGCCGTAATCTTCATAAAGCTTTTGAGGCATACGGCCGCGGAGGTTGAAGCCCATAAAATTAAGATAATCCATGTTGGCTTTATAGGCTTTATTTAAGATATCGATGTCGAATTCCTGCGTCCAAAAGGGGTATTTTTTCGCCATACCTTTTTCCCATTTGAACTTCAAAGGATTTTTTGCGTACTCAACGAGCTCATCTGACTCGCAAAGAGCAAAATCCTTGTAATTGACCGAACCGTTTTCATCATCTATGTAGTAGCGTGAAGATCCCAGTATTTTTGATGTCTGATAATTATTGCGATGACCGAATTCCACTAAAGCGTCAAAGCAGTATTTTTCCTGAAATTCACATACTACTTTTTCCATTATGTCCCAGTCACACATGGCTTCGCTGAGTTTATAACCGGCGTCTAAAATTTTCCATGTGACAAAATGCGATATATGAGGCACTCTTTCCGGTTTTTTTGCCGGATCTACCGCATCCCTGACTAGCTTAACTCTGTATTGCGAGAGTTCCTGATTGTTCATACTCTGTTCTCCCGGATCTTTATTGATGTTTCAGCTTGTATACGGGTCGAAACGCATCTTCTTTTGCGAATATGTTCCGACAATGTTCTCCTGCTCGCCGCGCGATATTTCGGGCAAATAATTACGAATATCCAATTATGCCTGCGGTATCGGCGGAAGGCCTTTTGTTTCGGTAAAACTGCCCGTATATAAGCATAATATATCATTTAATGCTTGTACAGTCAAGAAAGAATTGAGCAGTCTCAGCGTTTTTAATAATTGGGGCAATTATAAGCAACTCGAATTATAACACATTCGTTTTTTAAGACGAAGACATTCCGGCGAATGTAAAAAAAACTGCCTTACGGCAGTTAAATTAAAGATAAAAATTAAGGAAACAACTTTATAATTTATTAATTATACTCATCAGCGCCGGTTTGCCTACGCTGCCTACCTGCTGGGCGGCGACATCGCCGTTTTTAAAAAACAACAGTGTAGGTATGCTCATTACGCCGTAGAGCTGCGCGGTCTCTCTGGCCTCGTCAACATTAAGCTTGCAAACCTTGAGTTTCCCTGTCAGCTCATCCGCTATCTCATCAACGATAGGTGACATCGCCCGGCAGGGTCCGCACCATTCGGCCCAAAAATCTACCATTACCGGCTTATCGGCTTTCATCACTTCATTTTCAAAGTTATCGTTGTTTAAAACAACTACATTATTCTGTGGCATATTCCCCTCCGATAAATTATTAAATATATTATAGCACTTTATCACTTTTTTTAAAACATAAAATCCGCCGCTGTCAAATGCTATGTTATAACGGGAAATAAAGTTATAATTTCATTGAGAACATTACGGAGATGAAAAGATGAAGATCGGAATTGTCGGGCTCCCCAATGTGGGGAAGAGTACACTGTTTAATGCGCTTACCAAAGCCAAAGCGGACGCGCAGAATTATCCCTTTTGCACCATCGACCCTAATATCGGCGTTGTTGCCGTACCTGATGAACGGCTTGATACTCTCAGCCGAATGTACGATACGCTCAAAGAGACGCCGACGACTGTTGAGTTTGTTGATATCGCCGGTTTGGTACGCAACGCCGGCAAGGGTGAGGGCTTGGGAAATCAGTTTTTATCGCACATACGCAGCGTCAACGCCATTATGGAGGTAGTTCGCTGTTTTGACGATGACAATATCGTTCATGTGGATGGTTCTGTCGATCCGGTGCGCGATGTGGAGACCGTCAACTATGAATTGATTTTCTCCGATCTGGAAATAATCGAAAAACGGCTTAAGGGCCTTGAAAAAAGCGCAGTACACGGCAGCAAAGAAGACAAGCTCATATACGAGGCGCTGCTTGCGGCAAAAGAGAGGCTGTCAGAAGGCCGTTTTATTGATGCCGACGATTATGCGCCGGAAATTCGTGACGCACTTCTTTCTCAGGATCTGCTGACGACAAAAAAAATCATGTATGCGGCAAATGTTGCTGAGAATGAGGCCGCCGCAGGCAACGAATATACCGAGAAATTAGAGGCGTACCTGCGTAAAAATTATCCCAATTCGCCGATGATAGTTATTTCCGCCGATATCGAAGCTGAGCTGGCCGATTTCAGCGAGGAAGAACGTGCGGAATATCTTAAAGAAATGGGTCTGGAAATGCCGGGCGTACGAAAAGTGATAAAAAAAGGTTATGAACTGCTTGACCTGATAGTCTATTTTACAGCCGGAAAAAAAGAATGCCGGGCTTGGCAGATCGAGAGAGGCACCAAAGCACCGCAGGCGGCCGGTAAAATACACAGTGATTTTGAACGCGGCTTCATACGTGCGGAGGTAACGAAATACGAAAAGCTTATCGAAGCCGGCAGCGACGCCAAAGCGAAAGAGCTTGCCTATATGCGCGTCGAAGGGAAGGATTATGTCATTCAGGACGGCGATGTAGTGTACTTCCGCTTTAATGTATAATAAATATTATAATAAAAGCAAAGTGTAAAACATCTGAGCGTATATGCTCAGATGTTTTTGAATATCTCGTTTATCGAGCCGGTGACAATCAGGTCAGCCCGGCTGTCGTAGGGCGTTGTCGATCTGTTTATCAGCACGAGTTTGCTGCCCTGATAATAATTTATCAGTCCCGCCGCCGGGTACACGCTCAGCGACGTTCCGCCGACCAGCAGGATATCGGCCGCCGCTATGGCTTTAACGGCCTTATCCATTACTTTTTCGTTTAGGCATTCGCCGTAGAGGACGACATCGGGTTTAATGATACCGCCGCAGCGGTCGCAGGTGGGCACTCCGTCACTGTTTGTTATCTTTTCGAGAGGATATGATGTATGGCATTTGGTGCAGTAGTTGCGGTAAATGCAGCCGTGCAGCTCCAGCACATTCTTGCTGCCGGCGGCGGTATGCAGTCCGTCTACATTCTGTGTAATCACCGCCTTGAGTTTGCCTTGCTTTTCCAGCTCAGCCAGCTTGAAATAAAATTCATTGGGTTTTGCGTCTTTGTATATGAACGCTTCCTTGTAGTAGCGGTAAAATATATCGGGATTACTACCGAAAAAGTCGCTGCTGATAATCGTTTCCGGATCATAGCCGTATTTTTTTTTGCTGTACAGTCCGTTATCGCTGCGGAAATCGGGAATACCGCACTCCGTTGAGGTGCCGGCGCCGCCGAAAAAAACGATATTATTGCCGGAGTGTATAAGTTCTTTTAAAATATGAATATTTTCTTCGTTGCTCATCTGTTCTTCTCCTCGCTCTTTTATAATTTTATACCTCTAAGCTTCAATAGTAAAGCCGGATCATAAATTGATTATAAAGTGAACAGGAAGGTCATTTTCATGTCCTTTTCTGATATAATAAAAAAATGGCAGATTATTTGGTACCCGGTACGGATGCCGTCAGCGAGACGGAAATCAAAAAATCCATATTTGTCGGCCGAATTTTTCGAACGGACAGCGAGGACGCCGCTGTAAGAGCAATCGAGGCGGTGCGAAAAGAGTTTTATAAGGCATCACATCATTGCTTTGCCTACATAATCGGGCCGCAGCATGCGATTATGAAGTTCTCCGATGACGGCGAGCCTGCCGGAACAGCCGGCCGGCCGATATTGGCGGTAATGGAGAAACAGGGGCTGTGCGACGCGGTATGTATCGTTACAAGGTTCTTCGGCGGTATTAAGCTCGGCGCCAACGGACTCGTGCGAGCCTATACCGAGGCGGCGGTAAAGACTGCAGAAGCCGCAGGACAGCTGAAAAGGGCATGTTTTGCCGACATGCGTGTGGAGTGTGATTACGCATTTTATCAGAGTCTTGTTCACTATGCGCAGGAGAAAGGTTATAATATCGGCGAATGCCTGTTCGCGCAAAATGTAGAATTCATTGCTGCCGTACCTGAAATTATGACAACAGAATTTACAAACGATATTGAGCGGCTGAGCCGCGGCCGATTTGTTTCGGAAAAAATAAAAGAATATTACAAAGATGTGGGGTATATGTCTTGATAGATAATATACAGGGTGCAGTTGAAGAGATAAATGAAATGAAAGCGGTGATCCGCAGCGGTAAAATCGCCTTCAGTCTCAGCTGCTCTAATATAACATTGAGCGAACTGAACGCCGCCGAGGGCGAGGTTAAAGTATATACCTATCTTTCCATGAAGGACACCGGTATAGAGCTTTACGGCTTTTCAGGCAAAACCGAAAGGGATATGTTTTTTCGTCTCATTTCCGTTTCCAAGGTAGGCCCGAAGCTGGCACTCAGTATTTTATCTCTTTATACGCCGTCAGAGTTGATACTGCATATAGTGTCCGGTGAAAGTCAGGCGCTGGCCAAAGCCGCCGGAGTGGGCAAGAAGCTGGCGGAGAATATTGTTCTTAATTTGAAAGATAAATTTTCCGATGCGGAGATCGCCGCTGCGGACGGCTTCACCGCAGCTTTCCCGGCCGAGCAGAACGACATAAGGGCGCAGGCCATGAGCGCGCTCATGTCTTTAGGGTTTGACCGCAGCATTTCAGCCTCTATAATAAACAGTGTTTACGTTGAAGATATTACTGTTGAAGAACTGATCTCACGCGCGTTGCAAAGGGCCGGTAATTAGGAGAAAATATGGAAAAACGGATAGTTACCTCTAAAGAGACCGCTGCCGACGCTGAAATAGAAAGAAGTCTGCGTCCGCTTTCTCTTGAGGAATATGTCGGGCAGGAAGCGGTCAAAACGAGGCTGCGGATATTTATAGAAGCAGCGAAAAAGCGCGGCGATGCTTTGGACCATGTGCTCTTATACGGGCCGCCGGGGCTGGGCAAGACTACTTTGGCGCATATTATCGCCAACGAACTTGGTGTAAATATAAAAATAACCAGCGGCCCGGCAATAGAAAAGCCGGGCGATTTGGCGGCAATACTTACTTCTCTGAAAAAAAACGACGTGCTGTTCATCGATGAGATACACCGTCTGAACAAAGTTGTCGAGGAAGTGCTGTATCCGGCAATGGAAGATTACGCACTCGATATAATAATCGGCAAGGGGCCGGGTTCCAAATCGATCAGAATAGATCTTCAGCCTTTTACCCTTATCGGCGCTACCACCCGTACCGGGCTGATATCTTCGCCGCTGCGCGATCGTTTCGGCATAATCAATCGGCTTGATATGTATTCTGTCGATCAGCTTGAGCAGATCATCAGGCGCAGCGCCGCTATACTGAATATAGATATTGATGTCACCGGTGCCAACGAGCTGGCAAAGCGTTCGCGCGGCACACCGCGTATTGCCAACCGTTTTCTGAAACGGGTGCGAGATTATGCCCAGGTGCTGAATAAAGATGTTATCGATGCCCATGTGACCTCCGACGCGCTAAAGTTGTTGGAGGTAGACGAAACCGGTCTCGATAAGACCGATATCACGCTGTTGGAGACTTTGATCAATAAGTTCGGCGGCGGGCCCGTAGGACTGGATACGCTGGCCGCTGTAATCGGCGAGGAAAAAGAGACTGTGGAAGATGTTTATGAACCGTATCTTATGCAGATAGGTTTTATCAAGCGCACTCCCCGCGGCCGTGTCGCTACGGTAAATGCCTACAAGCATTTGGGCGTGCCGTATAAAACGGAAGATCAGACATTTTTTGACGGCGGAAATTGACAGCGGCCGTCACCGGAAAACTGCGGCAAAAAAATAAAAAAACGGAAATACTGAATAAAAAATGACAGATGAATTGACCTCAAAAGGACTTGATACAGAAGACTATGATTACGAATTGCCGGCAGAGCTTATCGCTCAGGAACCGCTTGCGGCGCGTGACGCCTCACGCCTGCTGGTGGTAGATCGTAAGACCGGCGATTTGAGCGACCGTCACTTTCACGATATATTGGATTATCTTACGCCTGATGATTGTCTGATACTCAACAATTCGCGGGTCATACCCGCCAGGATATTCGGCACAAAGCGCAATACCGGCGCGCACATTGAGTTTTTGCTGCATAAACGGCACGAGAACAACTGCTGGGAGGTCATGGCCAGACCGGTAAAACGTTTGAAGCCCGATACCGTAGTCGATTTCAGCGAGAATCTCTCCGCGCAGGTTATAGCCGTAAAAGATGACGGCCTTATCGAAGTCAGATTCGATTGCCGCGGGATATTTTTGGAAGAGCTCGGCAAGATAGGGGAGATGCCGCTGCCGCCGTATATAAAAAAGAAACTGGCCGATCCGGAAATGTATCAGACGGTGTATTCTTTAGTAAACGGCTCAAGCGCTGCACCGACGGCCGGTCTGCATTTTACCGAAGAGCTTCTGCAAAAAATAGCGGAAAAGGGCGTAAAGATATCGTATGTAACGCTGCATGTGGGGCTCGGTACATTTTTACCCGTAAAGGGAAAGATAAGTGAACATAAAATGCATTCCGAATTTTATGTGCTTAAACAAGATACCGTAGATGTCATAAATGAAACAAGAAAAAAAGGCGGACGGGTTTTTTGTGTCGGCACCACTACCGTACGGACTTTGGAAAGCAACGCGCATAAATACGGCGGTGTTTTGAAAGCTGACAGCTGCGAGACCGATATATTTATTTATCCCGGGTTTGACTTTATGGTGACCGACTGCCTGATAACCAATTTCCATTTGCCGAAATCTACTCTTATAATGCTGATATCGGCATTTTACGACCGAGAAAAAATACTGGAAATATATAAATATGCCGTAAAGAATGAGTACCGATTCTTTTCTTTCGGCGATGCAATGCTTTTACTGTGAGGTGAAATAATGAGAAAACCGCTTTCCGCAAAAATTGACGAAATTGTTCCGTCAGTTACTTTAGGCGTGGCTTCAGTGACCGCCGAGCTGCGCGCGCAGGGTATAAAGGTCTATTCGTTCGGAGCCGGAGAACCGGATTTTAAAGCTGATGATGTACTTAAAAAAGGAGCGATAGATGCCATAAACGGCGATTACTCCAAGTATACCGATGCCAAGGGCTTTGCCGACGTCAGAGAAGCCGTAAGCGAGAAATTTATGCGTGATAACGGCTTAAACTATCCCCCGGAAGATATAATA
>CAZIQU010000059.1:7107-8079 GCA_964541445.1 uncultured Lachnospiraceae bacterium
GGCGCCAAGCACAGCCTTTTTACGGCATTGCAGGCGCTGGTCTCCCCGGGCGATGAAGTGATTATCCCGGCGCCTTATTGGGTTAGTTACAGCGAAATGGTAAAGCTGGCCGGCGGCGTCCCCGTTATCGTGAAGACCTCGCTTGACAACGGGTTTATGATTACGGCCGATGAGCTGAAAAAAGCGGTAACGCCGCGGAGCAAGGTCTTTATGCTCAATAACCCCGTGAATCCTACCGGCGCGGTGTACGGTGAGGCTGCGCTGCTCGCTTTGGGTAATATCTGCGTGGAAAACGGTCTCTATATACTCAGCGATGAGATTTATGAAAAATTCCTTTACGAAGGAAAAAAACATATATCCGCAGCCGCGCTTTCCGCGGATATAAAAAACAATACCGTTACGATAAACGGCATATCAAAAACATATGCCGTACCCGGCTGGCGACTGGGTTATTGCGGCGGACCGCATGATGTGATAAAAGCGATGGGTACGGTACAGGGCCAGTGCGTATCGCACCCATGCACAATATCGCAAAAAGCCTGCAAGGCGGCACTCGAAGCGGAGCAGAGTTTTGTCGACGATATGTTGACCGAATATACGCGCCGCCGAGAGTTGTGCCTTAAAATGCTCGGCGATATCACGCAAATAAGCTTTATCAAGCCGTACGGCGCTTTCTATTTCTTTGTGGATATATCGGGGCTTATCGGTAAAAATTATCGGCATACGCCGATCACGGGTTCGGTGGATTTATGCGAAACGCTGCTTAAGGAAAAACGCGTGGCGATGATCCCCGGAGCAGGCTTCGGAAAAGAGAATTTTGTGCGTATTTCATACGCCTGTTCATACGACGATATAAAGGCCGGTCTTACACTTTTCGGTGAATTCATCGAGGAACTTAAGGAGAACTGAAATAATTGAAATCAGTCATAATCGACTCCCATTCTCTTTTGTATAAAGCGTTTTACGGCGTAA
>CAZIQU010000060.1:0-4405 GCA_964541445.1 uncultured Lachnospiraceae bacterium
GGCCGGCATATGTATGTATGCGCTGAAAGAGGATATGCTCCGAAAAAGCATATCAAGCCGGGTGGTACCGCAGGAATCGTTTGACTATCCTGTCCCAGCAATTTATTTGCTGAGGCAGGTTTTTTATTTTATCGGGAGGAACAGAGCTATGCTGCTTATTTTGAAATCGTGGCGCGGCGCGCGCCGTTAAATTACGCAGACCGAATAACTATTTTTCAGCACACAAATTATTGTAAATAAAAACAACGAAAAAAGAGGAACCGATAAAATGAAAAAAATAATATCTATATTCCTGGCAATAATGCTGATCATCACCTTATCTGCCTGTTCCGCGGGCACCGACAAAAGCAAGACCGAGGGAGATGTGTACAAAGTAGGCATATGCAATTATGTCGATGACGCTTCCCTCAATCAGATAGTGGAAAATATACGCATGCAGTTGGAAACCGTCGGCAGTGAAAAAGGCGTTACATTTGAGATCTATTACGATAACTGCAACGG
Source organism: uncultured Lachnospiraceae bacterium (assembly GCA_964541445.1). Classification (GTDB taxonomy): domain Bacteria; phylum Bacillota; class Clostridia; order Eubacteriales; family Anaerofustaceae; genus CAZIQU01. Next base: position 502 of record CAZIQU010000060.1, read on the forward strand.
TGACGCCAACGTGCTCAACCAGATCATTGCCGATTTCATCGCCGAAGACGTTGATATCATGATCGGCGTCGCGACGCCGGTAGCTATGGCCATGCAGGCGGCCACCGAGGAGAATAAAATACCGGTGATATTCGCCGCCGTATCCGACCCGGTCGGCACGGGCATAGTAGCCTCACCGGAAGTTCCGGGAGCCAACATTACCGGCACATCCGATTATCTGAACACCGATGCGCTTATGGATATAATATTTGCCGTAGACAGCGACGCCGACTGCATCGGACTGCTCTATGACATCGGGCAGGACTCATCTTCCGCGTCGATAGCCTCAGCCAAAGCCTATCTTGATGCCAAAGGCATAAGCTATGTTGAGCGTACCGGCACCACCGTGGACGAAATTATGCTGGCGGCACAGGCGCTTGTCACCGACGGCGTGGACGCGGTGTTTACCCCCACGGACAATACCGTGATGACGGCGGAGCTTTCGATATATGAGATATTCGCCGAAGCCGGCATCCCCCATTACGGCGGTGCCGATTCATTTGCGCTCAACGGCGCTTTTCTCGGCTACGGCGTCGACTACGCCAATCTCGGCAGGGAGACCGCGTCAATGGCTGCCGATATCTGCTTAACCGGCAGCGACCCGGGGCAGACCGCCGTAATCACCTTTGACAACGGCGTTGCCACAGTAAATACGGAAATATGCACACAGCTGGGTCTTGATCTCGCGGCAGTATCGGCGGCGATAGCCCCCTACTGCACCGAGCTAATTGAGATCACTACCGCCGAAAGCTTTGAGCAACAATAAACGACAGATAAAGAATAGATATACAGATCAGAAGGAAAGATGGTAAATTTATGTCGGCCATGATGACTTTGCTGCAAACCGCCCTGGAACTGGGGCTGATAACATCACTTACCGTACTGGCTTTGTTTTTGAGCTATTACATGCTCAATGTCTGCGACCTTTCCACCGACGGCTGCTTTACGCTGGGCGCGGCGGTGGGCGCCGCCGTCACTATATCAGGTCACCCGTTTTTGGCGGTGGCGGCGGCCATGGCCGCCGGCGCCTTTTCCGGCTCGGTCACCGCTTTTATGCAGACAAAAATGGGCATCAACAGTCTGCTCTCCGGCATAATCGTCAATACCGCGCTTTATTCGGTAAATATCGCGGTCATGGGCAACGCTTCGCTGCTGAACATGAATAAGACCGCAACCGTCTTTTCCGCGATGAAAACTCTGCTTGCCGGTACATTTATGGAGGGACAGTACAGGGTACTGACAGCGCTGCTCGCCGCTGCCGCCGTCATCGTTTTTCTCTCGCTGTTTCTGCGTACACGGCTGGGGCTGGCTATACGCGCCACCGGCAATAACCCCGCCATGGTGCGTTCATCTTCGATCAACCCGGCATTTACCACTGTTATCGGCCTGTGCATTGCCAACGCCTTTACGGCACTTTCCGGCTGTCTTTTGGCGCAATACCAAAAATCGGCCAATATCGACATCGGCACCGGTATACTGACTGTGGCGCTGGCTTCACTGCTGATCGGCAATACGCTTATGGGCAAGGACAAAGTGCCGCTGCGCGCCGTGGGCGCCGTGGCCGGCGCATTTATCTTTCGGCTGGTCTACACGCTGGCACTGCGGCTGCACATGCCGGCATTTATGCTTAAATTCATTTCCGCTGTTATCGTCGTCATCGCCATATCGGCGCCGTACCTGAAAAAGCAATTCCCTTTACTTAAACGGCGTATGCTGGCGCGTTACGGAAAGGAGAAAGGCAATGCTTGAGCTTACTCATGTTTCCAAAACGTTTTTCCCCGGCACGGCCAACGCCCGCAAAGCCCTCGACGATGTATCGCTCAGCGTCGGCGACGGTGAATTTATCAGCGTGATCGGTGCCAACGGCGCGGGCAAAAGCACGCTTTTCAACGCCGTGACCGGTAATTTTTACATCGACAGCGGCCGCATTTTTCTGGACGGAAAAGACATCACTCTCGCCGCCGAGTACCGCCGCGCTCACAACATCGGCCGTCTTTATCAAGATCCGCTGCTGGGCAGCGCGCCGGATATGAGTATAGAAGAAAATCTGGCACTGGCGGCAGTACACGGCGGCTGGCTGAGCGTCATTTCCAAAGCGGAAAAAAACCTGTTCCGCGAGCAGCTGGCCCGCTTCGGCATGGGATTGGAGAACCGCATGCAGCAGCCGGTAGGGCTGCTCTCCGGCGGCCAGCGGCAGGCGCTGGCACTGCTCATGTCAACGATAGACCCGCCCAAGCTGCTGCTGCTTGACGAACATACCGCGGCACTTGATCCGGGCGCCGCCGAAAAGATACTTTCACTCACCGAGGAGACCGTGCGCCGCTGCGGACTGACCTGCCTGATGATAACGCACGACATGGAAGCGGCGCTGCGGCTGGGCGACCGCACGATAATGATGGACAGCGGCCGCATCATCCTGGATATTGCCGGTGAAGAGCGCCGCAGGCTGGGCGTAAGCGGCTTAATAAAAATGTTTAAAGAAGCGGCCGGCAAAACGCTGGCAAACGACCGCATGCTGCTGCGATAGCTCTCGCCGCATCGTTTTAGCTTAACCGACTGAATAAACGGCGCGCTGAATGAAAATTCAGAGCGCCGTTTGCTTTAAGAGCTTATGAGCGATCACAACTTTCAGCGTTGCCGCCGGCAGCACGACGCTCCGTGAACCGTTCACCCATATTTCGTGGCTGCCTTTGGTGCGAATGTGCGCGTAGCCCCTGTCACGCAAGACCTTACGCATTTCCCTTGAGTTGTACTCCTTCATTTTCATTCCTCCCTCTCCTATTGATTTTGCGGAGGAAATTATTGGGGTTCTTGCGCGTTTTTAATCAAATTTTAATAAAAGTGCGAATTTTTGCCGCGAAACGCGGCAAAATTCGCACTTATCCTACGGGCAATTACCTTGTCGCCTCCCAGATGCTCCTCTCAAAAGAAATAAAGGGCTGCATATAGTTTGATTTATAATCATATGCGATATTGCGCATCCCGCGGCGCAGCTATTTACTGCCGCAATCATCCGGGTCGGCGCTTCCGCGTCGTCACGGCGCGCTGCGACGACGCGGGAGTTCTTCAATGAGTTGAACTCATTGCGACGATGTGCTGCGGCAATCGGTAATAATCCACCGCAAACACCGCTTTAAACCCGCAGCTCTTATAAAGATTTAAAGCCGCCGGATTCTGCGAATCCACCTCGAGAAACACCTCGTCTGTTCCTTCTTTTTCGGCAAGCGCTATTGCCTGCTTCATCATATACTTAGCTATCCCTTTGCCGCGATATTTTTCGCTCATGGCGACGCCGTAGATAAACACGCCGTTTTCCTCACGGCCGATCACAAAGGTGCCGGCGTATTCGTTTTCCCATATATAAAGATACCCTTTTCGCTGTTCGGAGGTAACTATCGTATTTAAATAGGCCCCTTCCTCCGGGCGGCCGTTGGCTTCCGACTCAATGCCGCCGAATACATGTTTTGTCTTTTCGCTGACCCTTTCCGCACAGCCCCTATCCGCAAGCCGACCGATAGCCGCTGACGTAAAAGGAAGCTGCATACGGTACTCGCTGTGATCCGCCGGCTGATCGGTAAAACTTTTTACAAGCTTATTGCCTGATACGCTTTTTCTTTCCACCGCGAACAGCACCTCACTGATTCCGACACTTTGTACGGCGGCACACGCCTCGGCATACAATTTGTGAAACAGCCCTTTTCTCTCCCATGCGGGATCGGTCACCGCGATTATCTCCGCCTGCGCGCGTTCCGGAGCAAACGCCGTCAAAAAGGCGACAAGAGCGTCACCTTCATAACAAAGGAAGAAACAGGGCATCTGCGGATCAAAATTGAGGTCGTTTGTCAGATAGGCGTGGTTTTCCAGC
>CAZIQU010000060.1:4415-7925 GCA_964541445.1 uncultured Lachnospiraceae bacterium
GATAAAGCATTTATTCTCCAGCGCCACGATCTGCTGCGTCTGCCGTTGATCAAGCCGATTCGTTTTTAAAATTTCCATATTACTGTCAACCTTTCATCTCATTTATGCCGTTAGCTGTGCGGTCAAAAATAACGATATAAACGATCATATCATTTTCGCGGAGAAAATCATTAATCGAATCTGCGGCAACCGCCAGTGCCTGCTCGCGCGGATAACCGTACGCGCCGGAGGATATCAGGGGAAATGCCACCGATTTACAGCCGTATTCCCGCGCCAGCGCCAGTGAAGTTTTATAGCATGATATCAGTTTTTCTTTTTCACCGCAGCCGCCGCCTTGCCATATCGGACCGACCGTATGTATAACATAGCGGCATGGCAGCCGGTAAGCTTTTGTGAGTTTTGCCTCACCTGTTTCACAGCCTCCCAAAGTACGGCATTCCGCCAAAAGCCCGGGTCCGGCGGCGCAGTGAATACAGCCGTCAACACCGCCGCCGCCCAACAGCGAATTATTGGCCGCATTGACGATTGCGTCCGCTTCAATTTTCGTTATATCACCGGTTAACATCGCCAACGGCATATTTATACCTCCCGCGGCTTCACGCCGCTTTGCCGAAGAAATCACTGCCGAAATTAAAAGCAGTGAATTGCATAAACCAAAAAATTTTCTTGTGAAAACAGCGATGTGCCGATATCTGCCGCTCAGCTGTTGAAAAAAATCATACCGAACCAGACAACGGTATTGCCGGGCAGCATAAAAGCCATGCCGCAGCGCTCAGCCAGTTCGGTAACGATTATGCCCTGACTTTCGATGCAGGGCAGCATTACCTGCGGATGGCGGCAGCTTTCCTGCGGATAGGCACATTTTTCGCACAGCGCGCACGCTTCCGCCGAGAGCGCCGTTACTTCACCGAAGTTTTCACGGAAATAATTAAGCACGGCGCGCACTGTCTGCTGATGCTCGCGGCGCGCCGGTAAGGTTGATTCCATAGACGTAATATCCGCTACTTCGCTGACAGTGGAAAAAATAAAAACATCGCGGTAAAGACGAAGCTTTGTCAGGCACTCACCGACGCTGCCCACCGCCGGCGGGCACGACCAGCTTTTGCCGTACATAGGGCATTCACTTTCGCATATAAAACGCACTTTTTCGCTGAAGGGCACATCAGTGCTCTTAATAAAAGCGTATTCATAAATCGGGTAAGGCGTCAGCGCTTTTTCGATCTTCGCCTGTATTTCTTTGTTCATATAAATTTACTCCGCTTTCACTATTCCGCGCCGTTCAGCACTGCCATTATATCCGCCTCGATATCACCGGGGTCTGACCCCGTCAAAAATACGGCGCGGGTACATACCGATGGTGCCGCCATATCGCAGCGGCTTGCCACGGCATAGCCGTCGGCAATTTCCGCACCGATATATATTTCTTGCGGCAAAGCGACCACGGCTTCACCGCTGCGGTAGAAGCGCGGTACAAAAGCAGCGATGTCAGCCGCGTCGGGAGATATCGGCCGGTAATAGCTGAAAAGTATCAGCGCGCCGTCGTCGATAAACGCGCCGCGATAACCGCCGTCCTGCCCGAGCAGCTCTGTTTTGATGAAGGTTTTGCCGCTGATGTCGTACAGCACCGCCGCGGTTCGCAAGGCTGTATCGCTGCCGCCGCTTTCCGCCACTGCCGCCAAAATATTATCATTCATAAGCAGAGCGCAGGCGCTTATTTCACCGGTACTGTCGGCGATGACGGCGCTGTCGGTAAAGACCGTTTCACCGTTTTTATCGCAGACGCTCAGCACATTGCCGCTGAAAGAATAAGTAAAATCGCCGGCCGTCAAGGCAGCTGCACCTTCTGCCGTACCGGCACCTGCGCCGGACGCCGATGATTCGCCGTTCCCGGCGGTAACGCCGTTTGTACCGCCGACTGCTTCACCGCTGTCATATTCACAGTCTTGCGAGCCTTCGCTGAGCAGCTGATAAACCGGCTCATAAGAAGAAGCCGGCGCGAAACGTACGGTGCCTGATGTATCAGCCGTATTCTCCGCGGCAAACTCATCGGCGGCGTTCTTCTTCGGAGAGAATATCCCCGGCAAAACGACAAGCGCGGACGCCGTAAGCACCGCCGCCAGCGCAAGGCATACAGCGGGGCGCACGCGCAACCGACGGCGCGGCTGACGCTTTTCTGCCGCTTCCGCCTCGTCATTCAGCCGCGCCAACAAACGCTGCTCAAAATCATCGCTTATTTCCACACGGTCGACTGCCTGTTTATATATATTCTTCATAACCGTTCTCCCCGAGTTCGGCTTTCAGTTTTTCTTTGGCTCTGGCAAGTCTGGTACCCACCGTAGCCGGTTTATCGCCGGTAATGTCGGCGATCTCCTTTATCGAATATCCCTCATAATAATACAGATGCAGCGGCAGCGAATATTTCTCCGGCAGCGCCAGAACCTTTTCCAGCAGATCATCGGTTTTTTCAGGCAGATAAGAGAGATCCTCGCTCAGCTCACGCCGTGAAGAAAACCATTTAGAGCGCAGGACGTTTTTACATTTGTTCACCGTCACCCTGATCAGCCACGCTTTTTCATATTCATCGCCGTCAAATACAGGCTGTTTTTGCAGATACGCCAAAAAAACATCCTGAACGACATCCTCCGCCGCCGGCATATTTTTGGTATAGTTGAAGGCTATACGCGCCAGACTGCGGGCATATTTTTCTACCGCGGCACGCACATTGCCGTTAAGCTCGGTTGGCTCCATAACCGTACGCCTTTCACTTGTTAAACAGACCGCTGCGGTCTTTTTTTTCATTATAAAGCAAAAAGTTGCTATTTTTAACATTCGGTGTTATAATAACGCCGAAAATTAAATAAACCCCTTATTAAGAGCGGCTGAGTGAACAGGCACTATGAAGCCCGGCAACCGACGGCAGGTGATACTGACGTAACGGTGCTAAAACCTGCAGACATTTGTCTGAATGATGAGGAATCGGCGTCCTCATGTAAAAAATGAGGATTTTTTATTGTCTGAGCGGGGGGCAAAGGAAGGGAAAGAAATGAAACACTATTTTACTTCAGAGTCGGTAACCGAGGGACATCCCGACAAGATGTGCGATCAGATCAGCGACGCCGTACTCGACGCCATTATCAGCGAGGACAAAAACGCCAGAGTGGCCTGTGAATGCGCCACCACTACCGGGCTTGTGCTGGTAATGGGCGAGATCACCACCAGCTGCTACGCGGACATAGAAAAGATCGCCCGCGACACAGTGCGCGAGATAGGCTATACACGCGCCAAATTCGGCTTTGACGCCGACACCTGCAGCGTGCTCACCTCAATAAAGGATCAATCCGGCGATATCGCCATGGGCGTAAATATGAGCTACGAGGCCAAGCTCGGTCAGGACGAAAAGGGCAACGGTGCCGGCGATCAGGGGCTGATGTTCGGCTACGCCTGCAACGAAACGCCCGAGCTTATGCCGATGCCGATAAGTCAGGCGCACGCCCTGGCCAAAAAACTTGC
>CAZIQU010000061.1:0-7902 GCA_964541445.1 uncultured Lachnospiraceae bacterium
TCAGGAACAAAACAGCGTTTTCACGTATGAACAGCAGTGTTATGTAAAGGACCGAACAACCGATAGTGAACCACGCATAGATATTTCTGTTGGAGATATGCTTGCTTATCCACGGTGTAAGATATACTCCGATGAATCCGCCGACGCCCCAAACGGTGACCGACATACCCAAAGCCGATTCATTTTTCAATACATAAGTGGTGTAATACGCCAACAGTATCATAAAAATCGATACCTGGGCACAGCCGAACATTACAGCCAAATAATATGAAATCGCCGGACGGGACATTGATTTCATCATATCCTTGAAAGTGATTTTCTCGGTGTTCTTCTGTGTTCCGCCTACCGCTGCATCTGCCTTTGAATCGAAAGGCTTGGTAACTTTCATGAATATCGGCAGGAAGGCGAGAAGGAAGATTGAAAGTACCTGTTCGGCCATAAAATACTGCTGTTTGCTGGCGGCAAACCAGGCAATAACCGCTGCCATCAAAATGCCCTGCAAAAGCTCCGCTACCCTGGTACCGAGATCGGCGGCAGTTGCAAGCTTTGTAGCATCCATTGAAGATGAGCTCATCGGACTGATAACCGCTCTGGAAGCGATCCATGACATATTGTAGCCAAGATTGTTTAATACCTGCATAACGATAGCAAATACAAAGTATGCGGTAAAGCCGCAGTTTAATTTAAGGAATAAGAGACCGGAAGTGGCAAAACAGAGAATGTTTCCGACCAGTACCCAAGAACGGTACTTGCCCCAGGGTAATTTGATCGAGTCGATCATCATCCCCGGTATGATCATGGTGATGATTTTTACAAGGTTTACACTTGTGTACAGTGTAGCCGCCAGTGCGGTAGGCATCTGCAATATATCTGTAAGAAAAAACAGATAATAGTAAGTTATGATTGCCTGCTGAAACGTGAATGGGAACATGCCGCCTGCGCCATACTCAATAAGCTGCAGTGTGGTCAGGCCTTTTTTTTGGGTTTCCATGCTTAGAACCTCCTGATTTTTTTTCAATTATAAAATATAAAAACTGCAAAATCAATATAAATTTAAAAAATAAAAAAAGCAGTGTTATTTTAAAAAGATATTGACAATATTATTTTATTTAAGGTAATATAAAAAAAGGAGTGGTGTAATATGAAATCTATTCAAGTTTTTTCAGCGGTCTTAAAGATTAAAGAAGCGCGTATGCAGTTTATCAAATGTATCCTGTGCATAGCCGCAGCATTCATTATTCCCCGCTATGTCAGCGGGGTGCTTTCAATGCTGGCAGCGTTTGGGTGTTTGTATTTTATTACGGATGCCGCCAGAAAGTTCGCTTTGTATTGCCAGCTTGTAAGAGGAAAAGAATAAATACATATAAAGGAGAAAGGCGTGCAGCTGTGTTGCGCCGACAAAAACAAGTGGAAAATATCGATGAATTAAGAGAAATGAGACTGAAAGCCTTTAACGAAGCAATATCGCTTAAACCGGCTCCGCAAAAAACACCGCATGTCTCTTTTTTTGTGACATGGAAAATTTTAGATTACGGTTGCAAACTTTCGGAAGCGCTCAATGATTACGATCTGATGAAAAAGGTCGTCAAAACTTTTCAGGAGAAATATAATTTTGACGGGTTTGTAGAGTACGGCAACCGCAACCAGTACCGAGTATCGGAGCATATGGGCTCGTCGCTGTATAAGATCGATGATCAAAATGAAACACTCAACTATATTGATATGCCCGTTTGCGAAGAAAATGAGTTGGCGGAATATGCGGCCGACCCACAGAAATTCACCTGGGAAAAGATCGTCGCGCGAAAATATCCTTATTGGAAAAACGGTGTATCGACGGAGTTCATGAACGGCCTCAGCCGTGAGGTTATGGCTTTCGGGAAATTCAACGGCGAAATTATGAATGAAATGACCGTCGAATACGGTGTGCCGGTCTTGTGGGAATTCCGCGGCGGCATGACAACTTTGGGCATTGAATATGTATTTCAAACCTTGCGGGGGATAAGAGGTCTCTCCATTGATATGCGCCGTAATAAACAGCTTCTGCACGATGTTATTCAGGCATATGAAGAAGTGAATCTCGCGCCGATTCACAAACAAATGAAAGACGCACCCGCGGGACATTCTGCATACGCGGTATTTGACGGAGACCTTACGATGTTGGCGCATACCGTAATGAACGCCCGTCAATTTGACGAATTCTATTGGCCGTATTTGAAAAAGCAGTTGGATATAGTCGAATCCAAAGATTGGACTATAAGAATGTTTACCGAGGGCTTTGGTGAAATATGCTGGGATCATATGAATGAATATAAACCGGGTACGGTATGTCTGCATGTAGAGCATGATGATGTATTCAAATTAAGAGAAAAATGTCCGGGCGTAGTTATAATGGGCGGTATGCCCAATCATTTGCTGGGTACGGGCACAAAAGAGGAATGCATCGCAATGACCGAGCATCTGCTTAATGACCTGGGCAGCCGCGGCGGCTTTATACTGAGCCAGAATATGCTGGGTTCTTATCGCAACGACGCCAAAGCGGAAAATTTAAAAGCAGTCTGCGAGTATGTAAATAATTATTCTTTTAAATAGAAAACAGATAAGGAAAACATGAATATGAATGAGATAAAAGTTTGTGAGTATCCTGAGGGACTGCATATATTGGCAAAAGAGATGGATCTGCCTTTCCCGAAGGACGCGATTGCCGAAAGAGAACAATATATATCAGGCCTTATCGGCTTTGTCGCCGGGCTCTGAAAAGCCCTGTCGAAAATACAGATTAAATATGCCGAGAAACGGAATGGTGAAAACGAATATGGAAAATGCGGAAGAAATGAGAAAATACCGTATCAAACTGATACGGGACGCGGTAGCTTGGAAAAAGCCCGATAGAATTGCCAATGTCTCCATGTTTCAGGCTTGGCAGATTTTAGATGCCGGCTGCAAACTCAGCGAAGCAATGAGTGATTACGGTGTTTTGGAAAAAATCACGCGCGAACATATAGAAAAATACAACTGGGACCTTATGGTCAATGACGGTTCACGCAACCCGTTTCTTTTGTACGAAGCATTGGGTGCTGAAACGTACAATATAAACGATGCTGAAGAATCTATAAATCATGATGACATCTTTTATTGCAGCCAGGATGAACTTGAGGAAATGGCCGGTGACTTCTGGAAGTTTATATGGGACAAGGGAATGGGCAGAAAATATTCCTTTTGGGACCCGCACAATATTGATGTGGATGTAATACAAAATGCCATAGCAAAAGCGGGTGATCATGCCGCTTACCAAATGCGTATGTCAAAAATATTCGCGGAGGAATACGGTATTCCGGCATTTTGCGCCCCGTATTTTTCTCCCCAACCGGTCATTGAAAATATTTTTTGGAATATCAGGGGCATTAAGGGCATGTCAATAGATATGCGCCGCAATACCGCGGGGTTTGACGCGCTGATAGACTCATTGAATGAAAAGTTCTTCGACCCGGCGTTTAAGGCGTTTGAAAATTTGCCGGACGGCACTTTTGCGGACGCATGCTTTGAGAGCGGCACTACCTTCTTATGCCAAAACACTCTCAACATGAAGCAATGGGAAAAATATTATTGGCCGTATGTAAAGAAGACTTTGGATACCTGCGTAAGAAAAAATTATACCTATTCCATTTTCCCGGAGGGACAGGTCTTAAGGTTTGCGGATTATTTTAACGATTATCCGAAGGGACTGTTGAACTTCATGCTGGAAAACGATGATGTGTTTGAGTTTCGCAAAACCATGCCGAACTGCGCTATCATGGGCGGAATGGATACTCTGCTGCTTGACTCCGGAACGGCAGGCGAATGTGTCGATCTGGCAAAAAAACTGATAGATGAACTCGGCACTGAGGGCGGCTATATAATGACACAGACAAAATTAGGCACCTTCCGCAACGACGGCAACCCGGTTAATGTTAAGGCCGTGTGTGACTTCGTGCGCGATTACCGCTTTTAGAAAGAAGGTTTTTTAAATGACAGAAAAGATAAAGGCAGCCGACAGCAACGAGGGATATAAAATTTTGGCGGAGAAACTGACGATCCCCGGCGGCGATAAAATGAGCGAACAAGACCGGATAGAGTATGTAAAAAACATAATTAAAATGTTTGTTGAGCTGTGAAACGAAAAGGCCGATCATAAAAAAACGGTAAGCCGTATGTCTGTACGGCTTACCGTTAAAATTCGATATCGGCGATACCCTTTATATTAAAATGAGTTTTGGTCGTAAATTCCAGTATTTCTTCGATCAAGCTGACCTCGGTTTTGTTGTCCGGCTGAAATATCATCAACTGAAATTTAAGAAATTCTCTTATTGTAAGCTCCACATCGGTTTTCATTGTTTCATAATTGCGCGGCTTCGCCAATGAAGTGATGGCGTATGCGTATGCTTCCGCCATGATGCGTGTCGTCGGCTCGGAAAGACGGTTATTCGGCGAGAGGTATTTTAAAAATGCGTCCTGATTGATATCGGCGATATGATCACAGATAAAGCCCTGTGAATATATTTCCCGGTATTTTTTCATATAATCATTATCCGAGAAGATTACCTTTATCATCATAGCGTCAAAGTAGAAAGCGTTCATAAATATATCGTCACGATATTCCGCTGTAAGATGTTTTTTGATATAAGCTTTAATCTTCGTAGGTATCATTTCGGCAATTTCAATTATCAGGCCGTCCTTCGACCCGAAATGATAATTTATTCTTCCCGCTGATATTTCCGCTTTATTGCATATGGCCTGAGTTGTCGTACCGAAATAGCCGTTGGCTTCCAAAAGAGCTACCGTGGCTTTGATAATTTTTTCTTTGGTTTTCTCTGTGGCCTTATTTACTGTTTTCATTATATGTAGTTTATCATATCTGAACAAAATATAATATCTGTCATCAAAACTATACTGAATTTGCATGAGAACGCGTATGCCTGCTCATTCGCGCCCGAAAATTTTAATAAAAAATAATTATGGCCGGTATACAAATTATTATTTGCACAAAGCTTCGATATGCGCTAAACTTGGCTTATAGATAATAACATAAAAGGGAGGTGGCCGCCATGGCGCCGCACGGAGGACCGATGGGGCCGAGAGGCTTTTTGACTGAGGAAGAAAAACAGTCGCGCCCGAAAGTAACAAAAGAGCTGCTCAGGCGCATCCTTTCTTACTTAAAGCCTTACATTCTGCAATTCGTTTTCGTTTTTATTTCGATACTGGCGGCGGCGGTGCTGGGTCTGCTGCCCTCGATAGTCACCGGTAAGATCGTCGATACGGCGCTGGCCGGCTCGGACCTTAAGCTGCTGATAAAGCTCTTGCTGATCGCTTTTGCCGCAATGACCGCCTCTCAGGTTGTGGGCGTCATCGAAAGCTACATAAACGCCTGGATATCGCAGCGGATTATCTTCGACATGAAAAACGAGATGTATACCCATTTACAGCGGATGCCGCACGCGTTTTTCACTGCCGAAAAACAGGGTGAGATACTCACTCGTATGGAAAACGACATCAGCGGCGTCAGCCAGGTAATATCAAGAACCTTAGCCAGTGTCGTCAGCAATGTCGCCACCGTGGTGACCACGGTAACGGCGCTCTTTTCGATGAGCTGGCAGCTGGCGATAGTCGGCATCGCCGTAGTGCCGCTGTTGATGCTGCCGACACGCAAAGCCGGTGTCACGCGCTGGAAGCTGGCAGCAGAAGGGCAGAAGAAACGCGACGAGCTCAATCAGATCGTCGAAGAAACGCTGAGCGTGAGCGGTTCGCTGCTGGTAAAGCTGTTTGCCAAGGAAAAATATGAGAATGAGCGCTTTCGCGCCGCCAATGAGGAAGTGACCCGCTACGCGCTGAAAGAGGAACGCAGCGGTAAATGGCTGCATGTGTTTTTCGGTATGTTTTCGCAGATCGGGCCGCTGCTCATTTATTTTGCCGGCGGCTATTTCATCATCACCAAAACGGATACAGCGCTTACCGTCGGTACGATAACCGCGGCGGTGGCGCTGACAAACCGCCTTTACGGCCCTATACTTTCGCTGTTGAATATGCAGGTTGATTTCACCCGTTCGCTGGCGCTTTTCTCGCGTATCTTCGAATACCTTGACCGCAAAGAGACTATCGTCAGCAGCCCTGATGCCGTAAAACCCGACATCGCCGCCGCAGATATTGCTTTTGAGCATGTCAATTTTGCCTACGATGAAGGCTCACCGATACTGAAGGATATCACCTTTACCGTGCCGCACGGCAAAGCTTACGCCGTGGTCGGGCCCTCTGGCAGCGGCAAATCGACGCTGGTAAATCTTATCCCCCGGCTTTATGATGCTGCCGACGGCAGCGTAAAGATCGGAGGCACCGATGTGCGCGATATCGACCTTGCCTACCTGCGCGAAAATATCGGTACTGTCTCGCAGGATACCTATCTTTTCAACGGCACTATCCGCGAGAATCTCATCTACGCCAAGGAAAACGCCACTGAAGAACAGATTGTTGCCGCCTGCAAGGTAGCCAATATTCATGATTTTATCGCCGGCCAGCCGCAGGGCTACGATACGCTGGTGGGCAACCGCGGGCTCAAGCTCTCGGGCGGGGAAAAACAGCGTATATCCATCGCCAGAGTAATGCTGAAGGACCCGCACATACTCATTCTCGATGAAGCCACGTCTTCGCTGGACAGCATATCGGAGAACAGCATTCAGCAGGCGCTGGAGGAGGTCATGCGCGAGCGCACCAGTATTGTTATCGCACACCGTCTTTCCACCATACTGCTTTCCGACAGGATCATCGTCATCGCCGGCGGACGTATAGTTCAGAGCGGCAGCCATGAGGAGCTTCTCGAGGAGGGCGGCGTTTATAAAGAGCTTTACGAAACACAGTTCAGTAAGGTATTGCAGACGGTGCAAAACCGCGGCGCGGAGAACGCGGAGAAGGATTTTTACTTCCGTTCGTGAGATGCCGCGCGGCCGCTGTCGAAATTTAACGCAATCTTAACTGTTCGCGAGGTTGACACGGCACACGATTCATAGTATAATATCATAGTTATCGCGGGGTGGAGCAATTGGCAGCTCGTCGGGCTCATAACCCGGAGGTTGGAGGTTCGAGTCCTTCCCCCGCAACCAAAATGTAAAATCGACACAGTGCAGTACGCGCTGTGTTTTTGTTTTTACAGGGGCAGAGCTTTCGCTTTTGCCGCTGAGTTTTAAAGCGCGGGGCTGCCGGTAAATGAGGCGTATAAACATAAGCGCTCTGCTCTGTTTGAAAACAGTAAACGGTCAAATATTTCGCTCGTGCTTTAATCCGCTTTGTTGATTATGTGAGCGCAGAAGTCGGTGGCTGCGGATACGGCTGCCGTCGGCATAATTATCGCCTCAGTGATGATGTGGCTTTCCTGCGTTCACGCCATTGAAAAGCTTGGCCTGTCTTTTTCTCAGGGCCAAGCTTTTCAAGGCTGTAAAGTTGCTCTTTCTGATATTTATAATCCAAATAGGGCAAGCAGGTTCTGCCAGAAATTTTTTGTCTGCGTTTCTTCAACTTCAACGACTGCCTCATCCTCAATTTCAATGGCGGGCGTTTTAATGACAAACTGCACTTCTTCCACATTGGTATTGTCCGGCGAAACGAAGGAAACGACCTCAAAATCACCGCCGAGGATACTGTCTGCAGCCTTCTTGATTTTTTCGGTCATATCTTTTTTCAGGTTAGAAGTCTTATCCTTGAACTCAAAGGTGCCGTCTGCCAGTTTCACGGTTCCGTCGTAGAGCTTTATGGCTCCGTCACGCACATTGTCCGCACCGACGGCAGCGGAATCGACGCCTGCGGTGTAGCTGCAAAGCCCGTCATATGAAAGCCCTTATGACATCCCGGATCGTAGTTCATCTCAGCCTTGCGCATATG
>CAZIQU010000062.1:0-7650 GCA_964541445.1 uncultured Lachnospiraceae bacterium
TCATAGACATGACAAAAGCTGTTGAGCATTTCGAGAAATGGTACGCCCGAAGGGATTTGAACCCCCGACACCGCGGTTCGAAGCCGCGTGCTCTATCCCCTGAGCTACGGGCGCACACCGATTTGAATTGTAGCACAACGCATAAACGAATGCAATAAATAGTCAGGGGATATTTTCGGCTGTCGGCTTAAAATTCCTGACGGCGCGGCCGTATAAATATCCCCGTTTTTTTGTTGAAAAATTTATACCAGCCCCTGATCGTACATGGCTTTGGCTACCTTAAGGAACCCGGCGGTGTTAGCGCCGAAAACAAGATCGCCGTCCTTGCCGAATTCTTTGGCGGCGGCGGAAGCCTGACGGTAGATATTTTTCATAATATCGTGCAGCTTCGCGTCCACTTCCTCAAATGTCCATGAATATCTCATGCTGTTCTGGCTCATTTCCAGTGCGCTGGTCGCTACGCCGCCGGCGTTGGAAGCCTTACCGGGCGAATAGAGCAGACCGCCTTTTTTGATGATCTCGATAGCTTCGGGTGTAGTAGGCATATTGGCACCTTCCGCCACCAATCGGCAGCCGTTTTTGACAAGTGCCGCCGCTCCGTCGGCGTCCAGCTCGTTCTGTGTGGCGCAGGGAAAGGCCAGATCGCATTTGACTGTCCACAATCCGCGGAAACCTTCGTGATACTGCGCGCCCTTCTTTCTGTCGGCATATTCCTTTATGCGCTTGCGCTCAACTTCCTTTATCTGCTTTACCAGTTCGAGGTCGATACCGGCCTCATCGTAAATATAACCGTTGGAATCGCTCATGGCCACCACTTTGGCGCCGAGGCTCAACAGCTTTTCCGCGGCGTAGACAGCCACATTGCCGCTGCCGGATACGACGGCAGTCTTGCCCTTAAGCTCTATACCGGCATCGGCCAGCATTTCTTCGGCAAAATAGATCAGTCCGTAACCGGTCGCCTGAGTACGTACCAGGCTGCCGCCCCAGTTGAGGCCCTTACCGGTAAGCACGCCGCTGTATTCGTTTTTGATTCTTTTGTACTGTCCGAAAAGATAGCCGATCTCACGACCGCCCACGCCGATATCGCCGGCAGGCACATCTTCATCGGGGCCGATATATTTGCTCAGCTCGGTCATAAAGCTTTGGCAGAAACGCATCACCTCGGCGTCGCTCTTACCTTTAGGATCAAAATCGCTGCCGCCCTTGCCGCCGCCGATGGGCAGCCCGGTAAGCGAGTTTTTGAATATCTGCTCAAAGCCGAGAAACTTAATGATGCTCAGGTTAACGGAGGGGTGAAAACGCAGCCCGCCCTTATATGGTCCGATGGCGCTGTTGAATTGTACACGATAGCCTCTGTTGATGTGCATATTGCCGGCATCGTCCTGCCATGGTACTCTGAAGATAATCTGCCTTTCCGGCTCGACGATACGGTCGAATATTCCGGCCTGCACATATTGCGGATATTTCTCCGCCACAACTTCGAGAGACTCTAAAACCTCCTCTACCGCCTGCAGGAATTCCGGTTCATTGGGATTACGTTTTTTTACTGTTTCCAGTACATTTGTTAATTTATCCATATTATTTCCTCTTGTCGTTTAACTTTAGCAGATATTATAACAAAATAGACTAATAAAATAAACCTAATATCATTATTTTTTTATATATTTATATTCGACTGCCGTTATGGTATAATTTTGAAAACAAAACAGGGGAAAAAGATGAATAATGTCGCTCTGCTCGGCTTCGGTACGGTAGGCCGCGGCGTATATGAGATACTCGCCGATGAAGACCGCAGTGTCGGCGCCGGTATCTGCGTAAAAAAAATTCTGGTGCGCGATACGCGCAAAAAGCGTGATGTCACGCTGCCGGAGGGCATACTTACCGATGATGTCGGCGATATTCTGACGGATAATTCCATCGACGCCGTCGTCTGCGTTATGGGCGGAGCCGAACCGGAATATTCCTATATTAAGAAAGCGCTGACGCACGGCAAGCATGTGATCACCGCCAATAAAGAAGTTGTGGCCGGGCATATGAAAGAGCTGCTTGATTTGGCGGCGGAGAGCGGCGTTAAATTTCTTTTTGAAGCATCGGTAGGCGGCGGCATACCGATTATCGCGGCTTTGACCGATATGCTCAAGCTCAACCGCATTACCCGTATCAACGGCATACTCAACGGTACCACCAATTTTATCCTTACCGGTCTGAGCCGGGGTGAAAAAAACTTCGATGAGGTGCTCCGCGATGCTCAGCGTCTCGGCTTCGCCGAAGCTAATCCCTCTGCGGACATTGACGGCTACGATATCATGCGCAAGATAGTTATTCTCTCATCTATCGCCTTTCGCTGTGAAATTGCGGAAAGCGACGTGCATTTGCGGGGAATCCGCAATATTACCAAAGAAGATATCGAAATGGCGGAAAGCTTCGGCTATACCGTGAAATTCATGGCGCAGGGTCTGTGCGGCGGCAGCGGCTACAGTCTTTCGGTAACGCCGGTGCTGATAAAAAAAGATTCGGTCATCAGCAACGTCAATATGGAATACAACGTAATATTAGTAGAAGGCGACATCGTCGGCGTGCAGTGCTTCATAGGCAAGGGCGCCGGCAAAAACGCCACAGCCAATGCCGTTGTCAGCGATCTGCTTAAGGCATTGCATAATGAGGATACTTACGGCGGGCTCGGCTTCGGTAATAAGCTGACCTCTACCGGAGTAGAAGGAATAGAGAACGAATACTATCTGCGTGTGCGGTGTGCCGACTCGATAACGCTGAACAAGGTGCTCAACAATACCCAAAGATATTTTCAGCGCAGTAAACTGGCATTCAGCGATGAAAAGCTGTATATGCTTACCGAAAAGATTAAGGCTGTGGAAATGAAGAAGCTTTTTGAACAGCTGCAAAAAATAAGCGACGACGTGTTTTATGCCCGTCTGGAAAATAATCTTATATAAAAAGGAGTGCGAAATGATAAACAGAGAAGGTCTGATACAGGCCATAACGGTCGATGACGATATCGTAAAAATATCTATATTGGAGGTGCCTGATAAGCCCGGTATCGCTTTCAGGCTGTTCAGCGCCATCGCCAGCGAGGATATTAAAATCGAAAGCATCGTGCAGAACATCAACCGCAACAACGTAAACGACATCACCTTTACGGTGCATATGGATGACGCCGTACGCGCTCAGGAAATATCCAACAACTTTGCCCGCGAGATCGGCGCCACCAAAGTCGTTTATGACGAGGGCGTGGTGCGCCTCTCGGTAATAGGCTCCTCCATTGTGGCTAATTCAAATATCGCCTCCAAGTTCTTTAAGGCCTTATACGATATCGGGGTAAATATTCAGATGATCTCCACTTCTGAGGTTAAGGTTTCCTGCGTAATCGAAAAAAGCGTCGCCAAGGACGCACTGAAGCAAATATATAAGGAATTTGAAACGCTGTAACGAAAAAAACGGGCTTTGACCGGCCTGCGCTCTGCCGCTGAACAGCCTATGCGGATATGCCCGACAAGCAATAGCGGGCATATCCGTTTTCTTTTCCGCGGGCCATATCAGTCCTCTTTTATGTCGCCGCGTTCCTTTAATTCTTTAACAATCTCGTTGTACTTCGCTTCATCGAGAAAATATTTCTTTTTATAGACCAGGTAGCCTCCGGCGATAAAGAATATCGGCAGTACCAGCATAACGGCCTTCATAATGGTAAGGCCCTGCGCGCTGACATCGTTGACGGTAGCGGCGCTGTTTATGCCGGAGATTATCAGCGTGGCGCTGACTACGCCGCTGGATACCGCGCCGGCCAGCTTATTTATGAAGGGCACTATTGAAAAGGTAACGCTGTCATTGCGCTTGCCTAGCTTCCATTGTCCGTACTCGATGGTATCGGCTACGAACATATACATCATCAGCTGGATAAACGCCTGACCGACGAAGATAAGCACACCGGCGATGCCGATAGGCAGCATGTTCATCGGCGCGAAGAAGAAAATGATATAACCGACCGAGATAATGGCGGTTGAGAATGTATAAAGCTGTTTTCGCGTGTATTTTTTGCTCAGAGCCGGAAATACCGCCAGCGCCGAAAGCTGTGAGACGCCCAGCACCGCGGCGAAGACCGAGTACATATTTTCGTTTTTGTAGGCATATTTGAAAAAATGCACGCCGAATGCCGTAGTGATAAAATAGCCGATCATAAAAAGGCCCATCGAAAGCGCCGCCGTCATCAGCTGATCATTTTGAAATAGTGCTTTGAACATATCTTTCAGCGAGGTTTGTTCCTCCTGCTTGAAAGTGCCGCTGTGCTCCTTTACGCCGAAAAGCGTTATCGACTGGAAGATGAAGAGCATCGCCACGATGATCAGCGCGAAAACAAACCAGGCAAGCTTGCCGTTGCCGCCGTAAGCCGCCGTCATGGCGTTGGTAATGGGTATTATGCCGATCACAACGGCAAACATGCCGATATTGGCGCATATACGGGCAAAGGAACCGATTCTTTCTCTTTCTTTCTGATCAAGAGAGAGCGACGGCATCATTGCCCAATAGGCGATATCGTTTGCTCCGAAAAATATATCCCACATAATGTAAGAGAAGGCGAAGACGATGATATAGCCTGTTTCGGATAAGGCGAAATTGTTGAAGATCAAGAGCATGAATACCGCGCCGACGAGCGCACCGATTGCCTGCCACGGTTTGTATTTGCCCCATTTGCCTATTTTGGTATTATCTACCAGCACGCCCATGATAGGGTCGTTTACGGCGTCAAAGACGCGCAGCACCGTCAGAACACCGGTCATCCACCACATGGCATGGTCGCTGAGGTCGAGTACTTCGGTAAGGTATACCAGCAGGTAGGTGCTCACCATCGAATAAAACATATCTCTGCCGACTGTGCCAAGGCCGAAACATATCTTGTTCTTTTTGTCTCTTTTGTTTTCCATGATTGCCTCTTATTCTTTTTCTTTTATTGTGAACATTTCCGAGCCCCAGTCGGCTAACATGCGTATGTCGCCGCTGTATCCCGTGCCGCGGAAACGGTCTTTCAGGTGTATGCCGGCGCGGGCCAAAGCGCCGCTGGCCGTGAAGCGTTCGGCGCACCCCGGCAGCATATAAAGCTTCGAGACAGTGTTCATGATCATCCCGCGCGGATTGATCTTGAAGGGCAGCAGAAAATTTATCAGCCCGCCGAAGCGTGAAAGCTCCGTACCCTGTTCAAAGGCAGCTATGTCATATATTTTATCATATTTCAGCCCGTTTATCTTCAGAATATCGCCGTTCGGAGAAGCGGTGTTTTTTGTTACATAAAACGCGGCGGTGCCTTCGCGCCCTTCGCGGGCGATGCAGCTGTGGGTATAAATGTCTTTACGGTCGCTCTCGCCGCGAAAATAGCTGCCGTACTGAAAGACCTGCCGGTATTTTTTGTAAAAGGATATTTGTTTCTTTATTTCTTTTTTTTCGGCG
Organism: uncultured Lachnospiraceae bacterium; assembly: GCA_964541445.1. GTDB lineage: Bacteria > Bacillota > Clostridia > Eubacteriales > Anaerofustaceae > CAZIQU01. Next base: position 5,455 of record CAZIQU010000062.1, read on the forward strand.
TGACTGAGAAAATCAAGATCCATTTCATAACCCAAAACGCCGAAGGCCGCCGTATTGAAGCGGGCAGAAAGGGGAGTATCGCGCAGCGTCTGTTGATGCGGCGCGGCCGAAACATGCGCGCCTATCGAGGAAAGCGGATAAAAATAGCTGAGCCCCTTTTGTATTTCCAGCCGTTCCGCCGGATCGGTATCGTCGGAGGCCCATATCTGCGGTGAAAAGCACAGCATGCCCAGATCGAAGCGGTTTCCGCCGGAAGAGCATGTTTCCAGCAATATGTCGGGGCGGGATGCGAATACCCGCCTGAGAATGTCATATAAGCCGAGAATATAGCGATGAAAGAATTCACCCTGCAGCCTTAAAGCCGGTGAGTAAGCGTCACTGATATGGCGGTTCATGTCCCATTTGATATAGGTGATGTCGTTTTCCGCCAAAAGCTTTTGCAGATTGGCCGTTATATAGTCGCGAACCTCCGGACGGCAAAGATCGAGCACCAGCTGGCGTCGGCCGTAAGAAGGCTTGCGTCCGGGTATTTTTACCGCGTAATCGGGATGAGCGCGATATAGCTCACTGTTTTCGTTGACCATTTCCGGTTCTACCCAGAGACCGAGGCCGAGCCCCATACGCTTCAGCCGCCGCGCCAGCCCGTTAAGCCCATTGGGAAGCTTTTTTCGGTTTACGCGGTAATCGCCCAGACCGGCGGTATCGTCGTTGCGTTCGCCGAACCAACCGTCATCGAGCACAAAAAGTTCAATACCCAGAGCCCTGCCCTTTTTTGCCAGACGCAAAAGCCGGCTTTGGGTAAATTTAAAAAAACAGGCTTCCCAGCTGTTCAGCAGCACCGGCCGCGGCCGCCCCTTCCAGTCGCCGCGCACAATATGTGCATTGATAAAATCGTGAAAATTGCGGCTGGCTTTGCCGAAGCCCTCGCCGGAATAGGTAAGCACGGCTTCCGGCGTTTCAAAGCTTTCGTTTTGCTTAAGCTCCCATTCGAAGCACTCGGGGTTTATGCCGCACATTACCCGTGTTGAACCGTTCTCGTTTATCTGCACTGCTTCATAATGATTGCCGCTGTATACCAGGTTGAAGCCATACACCTCGCCGCTGTCTTCGCGGCAGCCCTCACGGTAAAGCATTACGCCGGGGTTGGCGCGGTTTGAGGAGGCGCCGGTATCGGAAGAATTGATATACATGCCGCTTTTCAGCTGCCGTGTGCAAATATGCGCCTCTTTGATCCAGCCGCCGCCCAGCGTCAGCAGACAGTAGTCGTCTGCCGGCAGATCAAGCATCATGCTCATCAGCCGGCGGATCACGAGCGGATGCTCTTCACTGTTCTCAAGTATTACCCGGCGTGTTATTACATTAGCGGCCGGATAAACGGTGTAAAGCATTCTCAGCTTTACCGCAAGCTTCTTTTCGCGCAGAATGATCTCCAGGCGTTGGCAGTCGTTTTCCGCACCGTAGGCGAGCGGCAGCGCCTCGCTTGTGAAACAGCCGCTTTCTATATTATGGCTAAAATAAACAAAGTCACAGGTGAAGGTGCCGTCGGGCATTTTCAGCTCCGCCGGGCTGAAACGGTAGTCGCCCTTGCCGATGCCGGAATATTCCAGCGGTATGATGTCGAGACAATATTTGTCGTCACTTTCATCGTAAAGAATACTGCTGCCGGTAACGGCAGTTCGCTTTTGGTATAAAGCGCTTATGTCGGCATCAGGCAGCAGGCTGCCGTAGTATATATGCTCGAGGTGCCCGAACTCGGTGATACGGAAAATATAGGAGGTATCGTCACTGCTCAGATAGAAAACATTGTCGCGAAATTCGATCATTTAAATACCACTCCCTGCCACGGCGACAGCTTGCCGTCAAAATATTCCATGGGGCTGCCGGCGATTATCACCTCGCCGCTTTCGGCGCATTCTGCGGGCTTGTCGCTGAAGTTCAGCGCTGTTTTTACGGTGCAGGTTCCCAGAGTGCGCGCGTACACGAATACGCCTTTTTTAATGTACAGCTTTTCAAAAGAGCCGGAAAGCAAGGCCGGCTCGGCGGCGCGTACGGCAATCATGCGGCGGTAAAAATTCAACACCGAATCGGGGTCTTCTTCTTCATCCTCAACATTTATATTCTTATGGTTGGCGTTTATACCCAGCCATGGCTTACCGGCGGTGAAGCCGGCATTCTCGCCGGCCGTCCACTGCATCG
>CAZIQU010000063.1:0-7643 GCA_964541445.1 uncultured Lachnospiraceae bacterium
AGCGACATTATTTTACCTCATAAAATACATTTTTACAGCATCATATTCCTATTTATGTAAAGCGAAAAACAAAAAATCACTTTAACATCTATTATAACATTTTAAAACTGAAAAACAACGTCAAGAGAGGCGATACAGAGAAAAAGTCAGCCGCGTCCGCTGCCAATTTTTTCCAGTAATAATAAAAACGCTTTGGCGTCAGCACCGCCGCCGTAGCCGCCGGGGCCCGCCGATGCCACAACCCGGTGGCAGGGCACTATTATCGCCAACGGATTTTTACCGCAGGCGTTAGCCGCGGCCCGGCAGGCCTTGGCACTGCCGCACCGTGAAGCGAGCGCGGCGTAAGTAACCACAGACCCGTAAGGAATTTTCTCAAGCTCATGCCATACCCGCAGCTGAAAAGGCGTACCGGCAAGACGGTACGGCACGGTAAACTTTTTTATCCGTCCGTTCAGAAAATCGCCGACCTGCTCCGCGCAAAGAAGCGTCAGCCTATCCGCCCCGATGTTTCCGCCGGCAGTCGAAGCCGGCAGATTGTAGCCGAGCGCCGTAAGATATTTACCGTCGGAAACGGCGGTGAGAATACCCACAGCCGTCGTAAAAGTATAACGGTATTCTTCCATACGCACACCTCATTATTTTGTTTCGATATCTATATCTATCCTGCGGGAAAGCAGCACACATAAAATTGCGGCAACAGCGGCAAACAGGCCGGTGAATAAAAAAGCATCGGCGGGAGTACCGCCGCCGCAGATTGCCGACAGCGCCGATGTAAAATAGGAGGATATAAAATAACCTATATTCATAAATACCATAACCGCGCAGGTAGCCCCGGCACTGTGTCCTTCGGCGCCGGCACGGTCTGCCGCCACCAGCATATAGGGATTAAACAGTGAAGAGGATACGCAGGCCGCCGCCATAGCGGCGGCAGCGGCGGCAGCCGATACACAAAGACCGCTGTATATATAGCACAGCGCTATAAGCATGAAAGATGCGGCAACGGTGAATCTGCGGGTAAGCCTGCAAATAAAACCGTAGAAAACCGCCACGGCGACCGCGGCGATATTCGCCAGCGCTGTAATTGTACCGGTAAGCGCTGAGGAACCGAGCGAGTAGCTTTCTATATAAAGCGACGCGTTGGTGACATTCAGGTAATTTACGCAGGTATAGCACAGCGAAATTACGCACAGTAATATTATGCTCCCGGACAGACGCGCTCCGCCTTCTTTTTTAGCTGCACCCGCCGCCGTCTGTTCACGCAGGTCGTACACAGGCAGAAAAAAGGCGCACCACAGCAGCGCTGCCGCGACAAATACGAACGAGAGATAGACGCAGTTCCAGCCGAAGCCGGCCAAAAACCCGCTTACGAAGCTCATGAGCAGCCGACCGCAAAGCAGCACAGCCACGGCCAACCCCATGGCGGCATTGTTCTCTTCACCTTTGAACGAAGAGTTTATCATCATGGCATAAAGAGGTGAAACCATGCCATAACCTACGCCGGTCACCCCGGCAAATATTATTTGCAGAGCCAGGCTGTTTACGGCAAAAAAGCATACTCCCCCGCCCAGCAGCATCAGTGAAAGCGAGGTCAGTGCCAAAGCTTTTAAGGTAAACCGCCGCATAAGTGATGGAACAAAAATAATGCCGGCTATCGCCGTGAGCGCCGGCACGCTGAGCACGGAAAGAACCTCCGTCAGCGAGGCCTGCGGAAAAGCCGCCGCCATATCGGCGGTCGCCACGGATATCACCATATAACTGAGTGCAGTGAACGGCAATGCGTATATCGCCGTCTTCTGAGTTAATTTCATAATAAAGCTCCTGTTTTGTAATTAAACCACAGAAGCGCGCCGGTACAAACTGCCGCGCGCAAACATATATTTAATATCGCGCCGCGCCGAAATATATCGCAAAATAAAAGTAGTTTCAGATAAACAGCATCGTCATAAAGAAAAAAAACTGCGCCGCAGTGTTGATGATCTGTGCCTTCCAGTTGGCGCGCGCCGAATTATCGAAACGGCGGCTGAATACGATCATAGTGCCCATTGCCGCCAGCCAAAGCACGGCGAAAATAACAGTCGGAAGGCCCGTCAGCGCGCCGATGACCGCCGCCAACGAAATATTTTTAAGGTTGACGATAACCGAGATGACGATAATCAAAAATCCGCTGATCTGCAAAGGCAAAAAAAGTTTGTTTAACAGCTTAACATTTTTTTTGGCAGTTCCTAAAATCAGTTTCCAGGCAACTTTAAACGCGCCGGCCAACACGCACAATACCGCGCCGGCTAAAAACAGTTTACTGTCAAAACGGGCTGAAATAAGGAAGACACCGGCAGCAAAGAAGCCTACGGGCAGCGCGTCCACGAGCGCCATGGCCAAAGTAAAACCTTCCATTTATGTTATACCTCTCCGAAAATTTGCATTTATTATATCATGCAAAAACAAAAAAAAGATTGACATTTTCGATGTTTGCTGATAAATTGTAAATGAACATGTTCATATAAAAGGATTGACGATGCCGAAAAAAATTGAAAACATCAGAGAAACGGCGCTGAAATTGACAAAACAGGCGCTGGAAAAAGAGGGCTTTGAAAGTTTCACCATGCGGGAGATCGCCGCGGCATGCGGAGTAGCTCTCGGCACTATGTACAACTATTTTCCCTCAAAAGAGATGCTCACCGCCGCGGTCGTTTATGAGGACTGGAAACTATACTACGCGGAAATGGAAGCACAGATCGAAACAGCAAAACAGTTCAACGAGGCGTTGGCCGATGTCTACAACGGCATTGCCGCTTTTTCGCGGGATTACGAGTTTCTGTTTCTCGGCGACCTGCAAAGCTTCAGCAGTAAATATCGCTATTCGGAAAGGCACACCCGGCTTTTGGCGCAGATAGAAGCGCTCATAAGAAAAATAATCGGCAGGTTCAACATAACGGCCGAGGATTTCACGGTCACATTTATTGCCGAAACGCTCATCAACTGCGGCGTAAAGCACTATTCTTTTTCGCAGCTTAAGCCGATATTAGACAAACTGCTGAATTAAAAACAAATTTTAAGGAGTGAACAATGGAAAGCTTCAAGGATCTGCGAATCGTCGATAACTTTTATCAGACTTCATCATTTTTACCGATGCCGACGGTATTGATCAGCACGCTTACGCCGGAAGGCAACGACACCTGCGGGCCTTACAGCCTGATCCAACCGTACTATGTAGCCGGGCACGACTGCTATGCGATGCTTTTAAACACCAGAAATTCTTCAAACACCGCGCAAAATTTGCTTCGCAGCGGCAAATGTGTCATCAATTTTATAACCGACAAACGCAAATATTTTAAAGAAGCGGTTCGTTTAGGCTGGCCTGGCGATACTTCCGCGGAAAAAATGAAGGACTGCATTTTTCATTTTACCGACGGTCTTATGGCCGCTGAACACCCGGAAGAAAAATTTCCGCGAGTCATCGCCGAAGCCTATCAGGCGTTTGAATGTACATGGCTGCGTGAACTGGACAACGCGAAAGACGATAAACCCGGCTGTCTTGAGGGCTACGCGCCGCCTTACCACGATTTCAACGGCATAACTTCGCAGTTCGGCGCGCATTTTATTCTGAAGATAGATAAAATTCTCATAAAAGAAAAATATTACAACTCGATAATCAACGGTGTCAGAGCCGCGGGCTTTCCGCGAGTGCCGGTGGATTACGGTTACCGCGACAGTAAAAACTTCTGGTATACACGCTTTTCAAGACCTATCCCCGAGCTTTTGCCGGTTCGCGCTACTACCGTTGATTCGGTCAAATACGCGGCGAAGAGGATCGATGACAAGATTCGTTTTACCGATGAAGCTTGTGCAAGGCTGGTAAATGTACCGCGAATATTCCTGCCCACTGCCCTTAAAGGCTGTGTGGAATGGGCAAAAAAGAACGGCGTTGAACTGATCACCGAAGAGCATATGGACATCATCAACGATAAAAGGTCGTCGGAAAAAACAAAAAAATAATAATATACTACTAAATATCATAAAAGGAAAGGATCTATCATGGAAACCAAAACCGGTCTGTCTCCCGTTATCATCGATGTTGCCGCCAAAACCAGCCCCACACTTGACGAGCTGATGTTCGGTTCGGCGGTAATTTTGTTTTTGAACTATCTTATCCTTAAGTTCCTTTTAAAAAAAGAAGTGCCGCTTTGGAAGCATCTGGTAATAATGCTTTGCTCCGACTGTGCGTTTCTGATCAACACCTTTGTAAAAATGTACGCGCGAAACTTCTACGGTATGGCAATAGGCACATACGGCATAGCGTTTTTTGTCATCTATTATCTGCTGATGTACAAGACCCCCAAAGCCAAAATATTTTCGTCGGAGATATTGCCGGGTGTGGCTATGGGTCTTTTCTACACATTCGGCGTTATCGCCTTTGAGGGCTTTTGGCGTGTCGGCTTTTGGGGGCAGGATCTTTCAATTTTATTTACCGATCCGCAGGTCACATTTTTCCGAAGCTTCGTTATCGCCTTAATATGCGCTTCAGCGGCTAAACTTTTAGAGGTGCTCCGCGCCAAGGTCAAAAGAAACAAGCAAGAGGCGCATAAATGAAAGCAAAAGATTTGCAGGCCGAGCGAATAGCGCTTTTCCGAGACGCGGCAAACTTTAAAAAAACAGCGCGCATCCCCCATTTCGCCAACGCGGTCACCTGGAAAATATTCGATGCCGGGCATACCATTGACGAGGCGATGAAAAGCTTTGATGTTATGGCGGAATGCGTTACCCGTTTTTTAGATACATATCCGGTGGACGCGGTGCTCGATGTCGGTATCCGCAATCAGTTCAATGTGACAGATGCTTTCGGCAGAGGCGCGTATTATTACTACACCGAGGATACAGTAGGCATACACGACCATGCACATTGCACAGCCGATACACTCGATGAATACATGGACGATCAGCTTCGCTATACCTGGGAAAAAATATTGCCGGAAAAATACGGCGCCGACTGGCAGAACAAGACGACCGGCATATGGAAGAACACCTTCGATGAATACATGAAATATATTAAATTTATCTTCCGCATGTCAAAGGAGACCGCCAAAAGAGGGCTGCCCTCGCTGGCACCGAACAACCCCATGAGCGGCTCGATAAATTTCGGCATTGAGGAGCTTGAGGCCAATCTGCTGGGCATACGGCAGCTCTCACTGGCCATGCGCCGTGACGCCGGTAAACTCGACAGCTTCATCAAGCGCTGGGACAGTGAAAACATCACGCCGATGATTGAAAAAGTGAACGGTGCAAAGGGCCCGAACATGAAGTACTGTTTTGACGCTTCCGTTCTTATGCTGGCGCATAATATCATGAGCACAAAGCAGTTTGAGAGATTCTACTGGCCGCATTTTAAAGCTCTGCTGGACGCGTACGCACAAAAGCGAATGAATATACGTATATTTGCCGAAGGCAGCATCATCAGATTCAGTGATTATTTTCGTGATTATTCCCACGGGCTGCTGACATTCCATCTGGAAAACGACGATCCGTTCGCGATACGCGAGATCATGCCCAACGCGGCAATAATGGGCGGAATGACAACTCAAAAACTGTCGTCGGCGACAAAAGAAGACTGTGTCGCCTACACAAAAGAGCTTTGCGACAGACTCGGACAAAACGGCGGCTTTATACTCAGCGAGAACAAAATGCTGTCGTACCGCAATGATGCCGCGCATGAAAATATGCTCGCCGTAAGTGAATTCGCGGCTGAATACAGATTGTGAGAGAAACCATGGAAAAAAATAATTACGCTTCTTACCCCGAAGGATATAACCGGCTTGTAAGAAAGATTGTACCGTTTTATCTTATGCCGGCAAAAAAAATGATGATGAAGCTTTTTATTACGATTTTGAAGGACGGCTGAGCACAAGAAAAAAACAAAGGAACTTTAATGAAAAACAGATTTATTTTACGGGCACTGATCGTGTTCACGCTGCTCGTCGCCTTCCGCGCCGCCACCACCTGCATAGCGCCGCTGATCAACAATCTGCTTACCGAGCAGGGCTTTGATTTTTCACAACAGGCGATAATATCCGGTACGGTGCTTTCTTTAGGCTACATAGCCACGATCGTCGGCTCGATATTCGGCGGAAAAATCGCCGACAAAATGGGCGCGGTAAAAACAATTGTGGTAGCAGGGTCAATATTTTCCGCCGCCTTTATCGCCTGGGCATTTACCGGTGTCGGCGCTATGCTGTATATCAGCCGTGTAATTTTGGCACTGTGTACCGGCACTCTTTATGTAGCTTTGCAGTCTTACATACTGGGCGGTGCCAAAAAAGGCTCGGAAGGAATGGCACTCGGCATATACGGCTTGGCCTTCGGCGTCGGCACCGCGCTGGCCGGGGCGGCCTCCGGTATGGCTGACAGCATAGGTATCAGCAAAGTATTTATGTATATGGGGTTCTTTTGCGCCGCGGCAACCATCGCCGGCAGCGCAGCCACGCGTATCGACAAACGTTGGCCGACAGAAGACTACAAAGACGGACACAGCGAAATAACTGCGTCGCCCGGGATTACCGGTCTGTTGAAAAAAACCGACAGATCGTTTGCCGTGCTGCTGCTCAATTCGGTGCTTTACGGCTTCGGATTGATAATATTTCTGCAATATATCGATGAGCTGGGAGCGGCACGTGGGCTTTCCGGCACGAAAGCGGCTTTTGGAATCGCGATATTCTCTATTCTTTCACTGCTGCAGCCGCTTACCGGTATAATAGCCGACAAGATAGGCAAAACGACATGCGTACTGATAGGTCAGTCACTGATAACCGTCGGCTGGTGCCTGTTGGCACTGCTGCCGCATTTCACTCTCGCCGCGGTTATGAGCTGCTCGGCGATAGCAGGTATCGGCGCGGCATTTTACTCTCCCGCCGTTTTGGCCATGGCGCAGGAGCACGCTCCCGCGGGCGGAGGCGGCGCAGTAAGAGGCCTATATCAGGCGGCAAACAGTTTAGGCAGCGCTGTCGCCGCGATATTCGGTTCGGTGATATATTTAAAAATAGGTATAACAAATGTCTTTATTCTGCTGGTGGCATCCTGCATACTCGGCCTGCTGAGCGCAGTGATACTGCTGAAAATGAACGCGGCACGCGGACGAAACCTTTAATTTCTATTATTCGCAGTTCATTATACATGCCGCCCGACACAGTGACTGCGATATAAAAACCGATAAACATATGGGAAACGGCGGCAGCTTCCGCCGTTTCTTTTGCGCCAGCGTCTGACAGCGGCATCGGCATACTCCGCAGCGCGCGATAAAGCTTATAACGATATCTATATATAATGCACGGCGGCAAAAGCCGTTATTTGCCCTTTGCACGGCCGGCAAGTCACACTTTACAGTGTCGAAATGTGTTATATTTTGCAAATGTGACTTGATTTATGATCATTTTACGCTATAATACAATTAAAAAAAGGTTACATGTATAGCTGGCACAGATGTAAATCATGTAATACATCAAAGCGATTCGGAGCGCAAAGCCATGAAAAATATCATTACAAGTATCGTTCTCGCACTGTGCATAGCCGTGAATCTTTTGTTCGGCTCTTTGGCGATCTTTCAGGCGCTGCGCGGCAATGCAGCCGATACCGCCAAGGCGAGCGTAGGCGTGACT
>CAZIQU010000064.1:0-7566 GCA_964541445.1 uncultured Lachnospiraceae bacterium
TGTGCTGGACAGGCTCGTAGGCTATCAAATAAGCCCGGTGCTGTGGAAAAAGGTTATGCGCGGACTCAGTGCCGGCAGAGTACAGTCCGCGGCGACAAAGATAATCGTCGACCGCGAAAACATGATTCGGGCATTCGTGCCGTCTGAATACTGGAGCATATCGTCTTTTTTGAGAAAAGCGGATGACCCGCTTGTTTTTGAAGCCAAGCTTGCAGCCGTGAACGGGGAGAAAGCGGTCGTTGCAGATAAAGCGGCTGCCGATGAGATATGCGCGGTTCTCAACAGAGAGCCGTACAGCGTAACATCCGTAAAAAAATCGGCCAGAAAACGTAAGCCTTATCCGCCTTTTACCACCAGCACCATGCAGCAGGACGCTTATCGCAAGATCGGTTACAGCACAAAGAAAACCATGATGGTCGCCCAGCAGCTTTATGAGGGACTTGAGCTCAAAGAACGCGGGCATGTCGGCCTGATAACATATATACGTACCGATTCGGTGCGTATAGCTGCTGAGGCTTCTGCCGCGGCTAAGGCCTTCATTACCGATAATTTCGGAAAAGAATATGTAGGCAGCGGCGTTTTCGGCAAAAAAAGCAATGCAAATGTGCAGGACGCCCATGAAGCGATAAGACCCACCGATATAAATATGACTCCTGCTATGCTGGCGCCGATGGTAACGAACGATCAGCTGAAGCTTTATACGCTGATATACAACCGTTTTTTAGCCTCACAGATGGCAGACGCCGTATTTGATACCGTTGCCGCCGATATAGACTGCGGCATATACACGCTGCACGCCACCGGTTCAAAAATTAAATTCGCCGGCTTCATCAAGGCCTACAATCCGGAGGATGACAGCGACAGGGATATGGCGATACCGCACCTTCAGGAGGGCGAAACGCTGAATCTCGAGCATGTAACCGGCGAACAGAAATTCACTCAGCCGCCGCCGAGATACAGCGAAGGCAGCCTGGTAAAAGCCCTGGAGGAGCTTGGCATAGGCCGACCGAGTACCTACGCGCCGACGATAAGCACGATATTGGCGCGTGAATATGTTGTATTGGAAGAAAAGAAGTTTGTGCCCACCCCTTTAGGTGAAATAGTTACCAAGCTTTTGGAGGATAATTTTACCGAGATAGCCGATGTGGGTTTTACCGCCGATATGGAAAAAAACCTTGATGAGATAGCCGAGGGGAAAAAAGAATGGGTAAAGGTAATTTCGGAGTTTTACGGGCCGCTCAAAAAAGAGCTTGATAAAGCCGACAGTATTGAAAGAGTAAAGCTGCCGGTCATAGAGGTAGACGAAACATGCCCTGAATGCGGCCGTAATTTGGTAGTAAAGAGCGGGCGCTTCGGCAAATTTCTGGCCTGCCCCGGTTATCCCGAATGTAAATTTACCAAGCCGCTGGCCAAGAAAATTGAGGCACCGTGCCCTAAGTGCGGCGGCGAAGTAGTGGAACGCAAAACCAAAAAAGGAAGAATTTTTTACGGCTGCAAAAACTATCCCGAATGTGACTTTGCCAGCTGGAACAAGCCCTCGGTGAAAAAATGCCCGCAATGCGGCAAAGAGCTTTATGAAAGCAGCAATAAGGAAAAGAAGCTCTTCTGCGCCGATAAGGAATGCGGCTATAAGGAATAAAAGACAAAATACAAACCGGGTCATCGGTATAATATGAAAAAATCTCTTGCGGACATGAGCCTCGCGGAATTATGGCAGCTTTTTCCGATAATGTTAACTGCGCCGAACCCCGGCTGGAAAACTTTTTACGATGATGAATACGCGCTTTTAAAGCAGTATTTGCCGCTGACAGCCTCAATACACCATATTGGCAGCACCGCCGTCGGTACGATATGGGCCAAGCCGATAATCGATATATTGGCAGCATTGCCGCCGGAAGAATTTACTGCTGCCGACCGCGCTTTATGTTCGCACGGTTATCTGTGCATGCAGCGCAATGAAAAAAGGTACGATTATAACAAAGGCTATACCGAAAACGGCTTTGCCGACAGGGTATTCCATCTGCATCTGCGCACACCGGGCGATGATGATGAAATATATTTTTGCAATTACCTTATTGCCCACCCCGACATTGCCGCGGAATATGAAACGCTCAAACTCTCACTATGTAAAAGATATCGGCATGACCGCGACGGCTACACTGCGGCCAAAAGTGCATTCGTCAAAAAATGGACTGCTACCGCTAAAAGCGAAAACGAACAGCTGCACCGATAAAACATTGATACCGATGTTACTATAAAAATAAAAAAGGCTTTACGGCCTTTTTTTGATCTCATATTTTATGCCGTACACCCCGTTTTTGCGGCGAGACTTACAGGGCTTTTCCCTTGCTTTGCTCCGGCCAGGCAACTTCGCGGCACGTCGGTCAGTCCGTCTGCCGCTGCTTCCTTCCGGACCTGACGGGGTTTACGGGAACCGACTGCACGAAACCCGACCTTCAACACAAAAACAAAGAACGCTGTCTGTAAATACTGCACCTCGCAACGGGGACTCCGGCCCTGCATAAGCGGATTTCAGGTATAGGGCACCGCTGGCTCCCCGCTTGGTACGGCAACAATTATTATAGCACAGTCTGCGCGGCATACAATAATATTCGCGAAAGACAAAACGGCAGGCAATATCGACACACACAAGAATAATTCAGAACATTACATCGCAAATTTCCGTTGATGCTTTCAGGCGTATCGTCATGTTATATTGCCGTAAGTGAAGTCTAACATGGCATATCAATGTTTTTCTTAAAAATATCTATGGAGTGACTCGTTATGCCGACAAAATCATCACGTTCACAAGTTGCGAAATGATACTTCAAATACAGCGCAAATGTTTCATCATTCATATTATCTACCGATTCGCGCATAATTCCCGTCAGGCCGTCCGCTGCGACATAATGTAATCGCGTAACGGGAAGCGCCGACATCAAAGCGTCTATATCCTCTTTGCGTACAAGCTCGAAAAGATCTTTGGACTGTGATGCGGCGGCAAACGTACTGCCGTCAAGCAATCCGTCTTTTATGTAATCTTCCACACTGAATGTGCCGCGGCCGAAGCCTTCATCAAGCAGACAACCGTCAGATATAACATAGGCCGCAAAAATCACACCGCCTTTTTTCGTCACGCGAATCGCTTCGCGCAGGGCCTGACTTTTATCATTTTCGCTGTACAAATGATATAACGGACCGAGTAAAAGCGTAATATTAAATTCATCATCAGGAAAAACCGAAAGATCTGTCGCGTTTCCCTGCAAGATGGAAACGTTCTCATTCTCATCTGCATTTCTGCGAAAAATCTCTATATTATGTTCCACCAGCTCTACTGCCTGCACTGTGTACCCGTTGCGCGCAAGCGCATGCGAATATCTGCCTGTACCTGCACCCACTTCCAACACACGGTCACCCGGCTTTATGTACTTTTCAATATAGCGCATAGTAGTAAGAAACTCAACCGAACCATGCCTCGATAAAAGTCTGCTGTCCTCATCATAAGAAGTGTAATAATCTATTAAATATTGACTTGTCACTTTAATGTTTTCCTCTGATCGAAAAAAATATCTCTCAACTCTGACAACGCTCAGCTTATGATAATAACATTATAAATACAATAACAACAGCCGCAGCTTTAACTTTAACTGCGTATAAATTAAAACGAAGTAATCGGGTGCTATTCACGCTTACCGGCAAGCGTGTCGGTATACTGCTGCACGGCCGTTATCAGCCGTTTGCTTATCTGCGGGTCTTTCCTGTCCAGCTCCTTGATCAGCTCTTTCATTTCTTCGCGCTTTGTTTTTCCGTCGGCCGGACAGTTGCTTTTTATTATCGGTATACGGTTTTTATTGGCGGCGTAAATTATCTCTTTTTCCCGGCAGTACATAAGCGGTCTTATAACCGTTATCTGCTTTCGATCCAAAAAAGTTACCGGCTTCAGGCCGTTCAGACGACCTTCATAAAAAAGCCCCAAAAGAAAGGTCTCAGCGAAATCATCGGCGTGATGCCCCAGAGCTATTTTACAGCAGCCAAGCTCCAGCATAGCGTTGTGCAGAGCGCCGCGCTTCATTTTTGAGCATAGCGCACAGGGATTTTTTTCTTTGCGCACATCAAAAATAAGCCGGCCTATTTGCGTCGGCACGACAGTGAGCGGCACACCGATATAATCACAATAATCCGCCAGCGTTTTAAAATCGGCGCCGAGGCCCATATCCACGCTGACAGCATGTACATTAAACTCTATCGGCGAAAAAAGTGCGAAACGAGCCAAAGCGGTGAGCAGCACCATGCTGTCCTTGCCGCCGGATACGCCCACACACACGGTATCGCCGGGAGAAATCATATTGTAATCGTCACAGGCCCTGCGTACCCGCGATAGTATCTGTTTCACAAATTATCGAGAAACGAAGATATGCTGTCAAGGTCCTCTTCGTTAAGATTCAGTTTATCGCTGCCGAGCTCACTGAAATCTACCCGGCCTTCATTCTTTTCCTTCACAGCAGACGCCGGTTTGGCAGCCGGTGCTTTTGGCTGCGGTTTGATCGCGCTTTTAAGCCTTTCCTGCTGTATGCGCGCCAGTTCTTCCTTGCGTTTTTCCTCGGCGGCCTTTGCCTTCTGCGCCTCAATAGCCTGACGCTTCTTTTGCGCCGCCGCTTTTGCCTGCTGCGCCGCGGCTGCTCTGGCCTGCGCCTGTCGGGCTGCTTGCGCCTCCGCCTGATCAACCGGTTTTTTGTTTTTGCCTGCGTCAACATCGGTTAAAGCGGCATTTTCCGGAGAACGGCGCGGCGTGTCCGCGAAAGCATACCCCGCAGCGGCAACGGGCTTACCGGCTGCGCTCTTTACCGCGGCCGGCGTGTTAACCTCGCCCTCCGGCGCCTGCGCCAAAACAAAAGGCGGAGCGGAAGTTTTATTCAAGGCCTCCAGCGTCTTTAATATGTTATCGGCTATACCGATATTATCGCGCGGCAGATACATCTCATCGGCAGTGCGTACAGCCTGTTTTTTCACCTTTGAAGTCTGCCTTACTATGTCGGCAGCCGCTGTACGCGTATCCTGCTGAAGCTTATCGAGGGTTTTCTCCTTTTGCTCGAGTTCAATGGTCTTCAGCAAAAGCTCTTTTTCCCGTTCATCAAGCTCTTTTGTTTTGGCCGTGAGCGTTGAGTAGAGATTTTTTATATCGGTCAATATCGAATCGATTATCTCACGCTTATTGCGCTCGGCGATGCTCTCCTGCTGCATATACGGCGGTGCGTAAAGCGGAGCGTTCTGTACATACTTCTGCTGCGGATACTGCGGCTGAGAAACATAAGGCTGATTAAATGGCTGAGTATACCCGTAAAAGGCCTGCATAGAATCTTCAAGCTCGTCGCTGTCTGCGGCGGGCGGCGCCTGCTCGGCTTTCTGCGGCGTTTTGCCGCTGTCAGCGACAGCGGCGGCGTCATTCTCGCCTTCGGGAGCATAGTTCTCAAAATCCATCGAAGACTGTAAAGCCAGTTTATTTTCCAACATATCAATCTTACTGTCTTTATCTTCAATCATTTTCAGCATGGCGTCTATCTTGGCATTCAGTTCATCGCTGACGCCGCTTGAAAATTCTTTTTCGGTGCTTTCCTTCGTCTCCGGCAACAGAGCGCCTTCGGCAGATGCGCCTGCCGTTTCCGCGGGGCCGGCAGCGAGCTCCGCATCGTCATCAAAAACCTTTGCCGCGTCGGTCGC
Organism: uncultured Lachnospiraceae bacterium; assembly: GCA_964541445.1. Taxonomy (GTDB): domain Bacteria; phylum Bacillota; class Clostridia; order Eubacteriales; family Anaerofustaceae; genus CAZIQU01. Next base: position 5,719 of record CAZIQU010000064.1, read on the forward strand.
GGTAAGATATTCATCATCATCCTGATTCAGAAAATAATTATTTTCATCATCATCTTCGTCATCTTCTCCGGGGTTGCGCATAAGAAAACGCACCATCAGCCCGATGACCAGATCCCAGGCAAGAAGTATTGCCAAAAGCAGAATATTATCGGTGACAGGCAGGTCGAATAAAAAGTAGGCCAGCGCATCGGCAGCGGCGTTGGCGACAATTATACCGGCGACATCAAGCAGATACGATCTGTCCTCATTGAGGCTGTACATAAAAAACACAGCGTAGACAGCCAACTTCACCGCGGCAAAAATAAACTTATTATTGATGAATATGTCACTGCTTTCACGGCCGATGAGTTTGATGAGAAAATAAGAAAAATAGCATATCAAAATCATGGAGACCGCGTCGATGACGACCATCAGAATTCGCTTGAGAAAAGGTTTCATATTTATCCCCTTTTTTATTATGCCAGCATCAGTCCGCCCATCACCAGAACGGTAACGATAGCCGCCGCCAAAAGCACGCCCAACGCAGCGGCTAAAAATGACTTGAGCGGAGAAAGCTCCAAAAGCGAGGCGATTAGGCAGCCGGTCCAAACCCCCGTACCGGGAATAGGTATGCCTACGAACAACACCAGCCCCCAAAAAGTCGCTTTTTCTATTTTTTCGGAGCGCTTAAGGCTTCGCTGCTTTATCCAAGTGCTTATGCGCACAAAAAAAGCTATTTTTGAACGACCCATGGCATCGAGCACTTTTTTAGCCAACAGCAAAATCACCGGCGCAGGCAGCAGATTGCCGATTATGCACAGCGGTATCACCTGAGCATAACTCATCTTCATCAGTAAAACGCCGTAGGGCAAAGCTCCCCTGAGCTCTATTATCGGCAGAGCAGAAATTATCAGCACATGCAGCCACGGCGGTAATGAGCTGAGAGATTCGTTTATAGTAAGAAACATCAAGTCAATATACTCCGTAAAAAATTTCAGCCTTAAAAATCCATTTATTCAACATATTATAACATCTTAACGACAAACAATACAATTCTTTCCGCAAAAATATAAGGGCCGCAAAAGCCCTTATATCTTTTATGTGTCGTCATAGTCAGTATATCTGCGGTTAGCTTACGGCGTTTTGAAGGAAACGCTGATGGAGTGATCCTGCACAACGTTAGAGAAAGTATAAGTATATGTGCTCTGCCCCGCCGCGTCGGCCACCGAGGCGCCGTCTACGGTGAGCGAATCGATCACATAGCCGGAAGATGCCGTCATCGTAAATGCTTTATCGGTACCGTCAGTTGCGGTCTCTATGCCACCGCTGCCGGCCGGACTGATGCTGCCGTTTTCACCGCATGAAACGGTGATCGCGTGGGTTGAGGCATTGGCCACCGTCACATTGATGCTGCCGGTGACCGTGTAGGCTTTGGAAGAACCGGCATTATAGGTATATGTCGCCGTGAGTGTCGCCGTACCGTTGGCCACTCCGGTAACGGTAACAACATTGCCGCTTACCGAAACATTGGCTATATTGGTATGGTCGCTGCTCACAGACACTCCGCCGGGAGCGGCAACAACACTGCCGCCGGACTGCACCGCCTTAACATAAAGTGTAACGGTGGAACTATTTATACAGTTAGCACTCGATGATGCGCTCGACGAATCGGCACTTGTCGTAAATATAAGGTTATTCACCTGCGACGAAGCCGAATGTGAGGTACATACGGCCGTCGGTGCAAGAGCGCCGACCTCGGCCTCCGGCACATAAGTTGGATCGACCTCAGTGATACCTGCCCCATAGAGCTTTGTCGGATCCTTTACAACAAATACGCGCTGCACCACCGGACAGTAATCACCGGCCAGC